>CAZZLB010000589.1:0-2258 GCA_964654655.1 uncultured Rhodoferax sp.
ACCTCACACGAATAAGAGAGCAGTTGAACATCGTCACGAGCAACTTCAGCTTTGACGAAGTTGGTCAGGTGAATATAACCTTGAACTGCATGGGCCGGGGTTCATCAGAGATGACAGAACTTACGATTATCGGAGAAGGCGCAAATGATCTTCGCACGACAATCCGTCATATGGAAGAACTGTCCAGAACGATCACTCAACTTTCGGAGCGTGTATTTCCAGCACCGTCAAACGCACCTGGGAGTGATGGGAACAATACACACAGAACAGAGATCCGAGGACAGCAGGCTCTTGTTGCTGCACAGGATGCCACCAACAACTTGGTGCTATCCCGAGAACTAATGACGCAGATGCGAGCTCTTCGACAGACCTTGGTTGCAAGAGAAAGTCATAGCACATCAGCAAGAGAGCTTCGTCAAAGAATCGACGAATTGGTTGGGAATATTCCCCAGAACAACATGGCTCCAACCCAGGCAAGTGCTGTTGGACAGGTTCAGACGTCAATCAACAGAGAGATCAGAGACATTCTGAACAGGATCAATCCGACAAGTGGAACGGAACGAGCAACCAAGGCAACACGGTATGCAGATACGTTTTTGAAGACAGTGGCATCAGATGTCTGGCGCACTCTGACGACGGCAAATACTTCTGGAGGTTCGATCGATGAAGAGCACCAAGATGCGATCCGTCAAGAAAATCCTCCGGCCGGTCAGTTGCCAGCAACAGGAAACAACGCAGCAAATGCAAACACGGCAAGGTTGAATGACGAGTTCTTTGCCAGCAAGAAGGTTGTGTCTCTTGGCACCTTGATTATGGCTTTCGTGGCAAAGCCTCTGGCAGAGATGAAGAATGTCGCTGGAACTGGACCGAAGTTCGAAGAGGTTCAGATATACTTCTACAACTTCAACAACAAAGCCAGTTTGATGAGTCGGTGCAATATCAGTCAGTTCCCGGTGCAGACAAAATACTTCGTCAGAGAATACTCTCGGCTGCGTATGGAGAATGTCTCTCGTGCTGTCAACCTAAGCGTTGGAGAGTTCTTGAACTTTATTGCGTCCAAGATTGTGGACGACGTGATGAATCCAGCTTACAAGATATCAAAACTCTATAAACACGACCAGAGTGATTTGGTTGCAGCGAATGCTACCAATTTTGACAGGGATATGTTGAATGCGATGCAAAGCTTCAACGTTGGTGGTCATCCTGACTTCATCATGCCTCAAGTGACGTTCGACGTGGAGTCACTGCCTGCTGTTGTTGGTGATGGCCAGTTGGATCCTGCGAAGACAATCCTACGGATCCACATATATGACAAGGCTTGTTCAGCTAACAGTTCGATGCGAGAGTTGCTGGCTTTATCGACAAACAATCTTATGAGCACGTTGTCGTCTTTCCCAGGAGACAACACGCAGAGACTTGCAAATGAAGAATATGCGGCTGCACAACATCAGGATGTAAACGTTCTTCGAGAGAACTGGAGAGATCTGCACGCCAAGGTTGTCAGAGATGCCACAAATGCAAGGCTTATTGAAGCACTTCCGACAGGGCCAAGTGGTGTTGCACAGTATAGGTTTACTGGTGGTCCACAGCGTCTGAAAGAATATGTGATGAAGGGTGTTCCACATATCATCTATGGAGCGATGGGAACCTCCATTCGTTCAGCTAATCTCAGTTCAATGTCTGATCCGGCTCTAAACACCATCAACATGCAACGTTCTCTCAATGCTTCACCCGTTTTAGCAAACGGAGAACAAGCTGGTGGTGTTCCTCTGAGCATCTATCCTATTGAACTCACTATGACATCTCTTGGTTGCCCCTTCTTGAGATATGGTCAAGAGATCTTTATCGACTTCAACACAAACACCAGCGCCGATAATATCTACTACATAACCGGCCTCCAACATAAACTCGAAGCTGGAATGTTTGAAACAACCATCAAGTTCACTGCCATCGACGCCTTTGGCCAATATCGAAACCTCATCGGTCAACTCAACGTCGGATCCGATACCCTCGCCGCAATAAACAATACGAATAACACCAACCGAAGATAATCCCTTTACTTATTCCCCCATGTTTCATACCATCATCATACGATGGATAATCACCCTCTCATCTCCGAACTCTATCTCATCCCAGAACCAAGACATGCGCCAGAACCGTTTATACGGGCTTATAGAGGCCTGTCTCCACGGTGTCAGGGCAACGGTGTCCCCTGGCATCTAACCCTCCCAGAAAAGGCGTATAAGATCTTCCAGAGG
>CAZZLB010000590.1:0-2250 GCA_964654655.1 uncultured Rhodoferax sp.
TGAAGGCGGCAAGACAGTCGGCGCAGGTGTGGTTGCCAAGATTTTTGAATAAGGACGTAGGGGCGTAGCTCAATTGGCAGAGCGTCGGTCTCCAAAACCGAAGGTTGATGGTTCGATTCCTTCCGCCCCTGCCACCTGACTGTGTATGGAAGGTGGATCCCGAGCCCGCCGCCTGAACGGCGAGCCTCAGCGTTCAGGAGATTGCTGAGTTCCTTTTTGAAGTAGATGCGCGAGATAGAGAAAAATGGCCACCCCACAAGTTCAAACTGTCAGTACCGGAGTCGATAAGGCAAAGCTGGCTGCGGCAGCCGCCTTGCTTGTTGCGGCGCTGGTGGCCTTTTATATGCTGGGCAAGCAGGGGCAGCTCGTACAGTGGGCGGCTCTGTTGGTGGGGATCGCAGCCGCGCTGGTGGTGTTTTTCACCGCTGAATCAGGCAAGGCGCTTTACGCCTTTGGGCACGATGCCTGGCGCGAGGTAAAGAAAGTTGTCTGGCCGGCACGCAAAGAGGCGATCCAGATGACGGCCTATGTATTTGCCTTTGTGCTGGTGATGGCGCTGTTTCTCTGGATTACCGACAAAACGCTTGAGTGGCTGTTTTACGACTTGATTCTGGGGTGGAAAAAATAATGACTGATGTTGTAGAAACTCCACCTGTTGACGCCCTTGCCGCCGCGCAGGTGCTGGCGACCGCGCCGACCAACCCTGATCTGCGCTGGTATGTCGTTCATGCCTATTCGGGCATGGAAAAGGCCGTCGAACGCAACATCATCGAGCGTATCAACCGCGCTGGCATGCAGGACCGGTTTGGCCGCATTCTGGTTCCCATGGAGGAAGTGGTTGAGATCAGGAATGGTCAGAAGAAGACCACGGAGCGCAAGTTTTTTCCCGGCTATGTGCTGGTTGAAATGGTGATGGACGACGACACCTGGCATCTGGTCAAGCACACCAACAAGGTTACCGGCTTTGTTGGCGGTGCCAAGACCCGGCCGTCTCCCATCTCCGAAGCAGAAGTCAAGAAAATCGTTTCCCAGATGCAGGAAGGCACCGAGAAGCCGCGCCACAAAGTCGAGTTTGTGGTGGGTGAGTTTGTGCGCGTCAAGGATGGTCCGTTTACCGACTTCAATGGATCGGTGGAAGACGTGAATTACGAAAAGAGCAAGGTCCGCGTGGCGGTCACGATTTTTGGTCGTGCCACGCCGGTCGAGCTGGAGTTCTCGCAGATAGAGAAAACCTGAAACATTGCGGGACAGACCAAAATTTGCGTAGCAAATTTGCTCTGTCCTCAACCGATTAGAGCATCCGCATTTTCCGACTCGGTGCGAATGTAGTTGGTGAGTCGTTAACCCCGGGGAGCCCGGACCTGCAATTTCAGTGCAGGGCCAGGCGTTATTACCCGCAAGGAGAAAAGCATGGCGAAGAAAATCGTCGGTTTTGTCAAACTGCAAGTGCCAGCAGGCAAAGCCAATCCGTCGCCGCCGATCGGACCCGCATTGGGTCAGCGCGGCCTGAACATCATGGAATTCTGCAAGGCGTTCAATGCCCAGACCCAGGGCGTCGAGCCAGGTCTGCCGCTGCCCGTGGTGATCACGGCGTTTGCCGACAAGAGCTTCACTTTCATCATCAAATCGCCGCCATCGTCGATTCTGATCAAGAAAGCAGCCAAGATCGACAAAGGCTCGGCCACGCCGCACACCGCCAAAGTTGGCAAGGTGACACGTGCCCAGCTTGAAGAGATCGCCAAGACCAAAATGAAGGACCTGACTGCGGCCGACATGGACGCAGCGGTTCGGACCATCGCCGGCTCTGCCCGCTCGATGGGCGTGACTGTGGAGGGTGTGTAAATGGCACAGCTGACCAAAAAACAGAAGGCCTTCAAGGGCAAGGTTGATTCCAGCAAGCTGTATCCGCTGGCGGACGCACTGGGCATTGTCAAGGAATGCGCCAACGCGAAGTTTGACGAATCGGTTGACGTGGCAGTGCAGCTTGGCATTGATGCCAAGAAGTCGGACCAGGTCGTGCGCGGTGCGGTGGTGATGCCCAACGGCACTGGCAAGACCAAGCGTGTTGCAGTGTTTGCGCAGGGTGCCAAGGCCGAAGAAGCCCGTGCCGCTGGCGCGGACATTGTCGGCATGGATGACCTGGCTGCCAGGATCAAGGCCGGTGACATGCCCTTCGACGTGGTGATGGCCGCACCGGACGCGATGCGCGTTGTCGGTACGCTCGGGCAGATTCTGGGCCCGCGAGGTTTG
>CAZZLB010000591.1:0-2250 GCA_964654655.1 uncultured Rhodoferax sp.
CTTCATGCTCATCGACTACCGCGGTGGCACGGACCAGGCCGGCTTGACGACGGCAATGTACATGTACCGCACAGCGTTTGACTTCAACGACTTCGGCACCGCCAGCGCGATGTCCTGGTTGCTGTTCCTGTTTGTCGCGCTTCTGACCTGGCTGACCAACCGCGCTTTCAAGGAGCGTCAGGCATGAAAACTGAACGCCTGGCTCCCTGGGCTGCGTACTCTCTTGTGGGTGTGGGCGCGCTCATCATGATGGCGCCGTTCTACTTCATGTTCGTCTACGCCACGCACAACCGCGATGCCATCTTCACGCTGCCGCCTCCGCTGCTTTTGGGCGCCGACTTCGGGGTCAATTTCAACATCCTCATCAGCAAGATTGCGCTGTGGCGCAGCCTGGGCTGGAGCCTGTATGTGGCGCTGGCCGCCACCGCCCTGACCCTGCTGTTTTGCAGCATGGGCGGCTATGCCTTTGCCATGTTCGAGTTTCGCTTCAAGAAACCACTCTTCACACTGGTGATGGGAACCATGCTGCTGCCGTCCTTCCTGGGCATGATTCCGTCGTTCATGATCATGGACGCGCTGGGTTGGCTGGACCAGCCGCGTGCGCTCTACATTCCTGGCGCGGCCAGCGCCTTTGGCATTTTCATGATGCGCCAGTTCGTCAGCAGCGCCGTGCCACGCGACCTGATTGAAGCCGCGCGCATGGATGGCTGCGGCGAATTCCGCATTTACTGGAGCATCGTGCTGCCACTCCTGCAACCGGCTCTGGGTACCTTGGGCCTGATCACCTTCATCGGCTCATGGAACAACTTCATCGGGCCGCTGATCGTCATGCGCTCGCCTGAGATGTACACCTTTCCGCTGGCGCTGCGCAGCATGTTCAACCCGGCCGATACCGAGTGGGGTGCGTTGATGGCCGGGGCAGCGATCGCCACCATCCCGCTGCTCGTTTTGTTCGCCATTTCTTCGCGCCGCCTGATCGACGGTTTGACCGCTGGCGCTGTGCGCGGCTAAATTTCTTGCCCCTGATTACTGCCATGTTCAACGCTGAAATCTCCAAGACCGCCTTCCCTGCCGACTTCACCTGGGGCGTTGCCACCAGCGCCTTCCAGATCGAAGGGGCGGCCGATGCCGACGGCAAAGGCCCCTCCATCTGGGACGACTTCTGCCGCGTTCCGGGCGCCATTGCCGATGGCAGCGACGGCCGCCGTGCGTGCGATCATTACCAGCGCTGGACTGCGGATCTGGACCTGATTGCCGCCCTCGGCGTTGATGCTTATCGCTTCTCCATATCCTGGCCGCGCGTTCAGCCATTGGGCTCGGGTGCGTTCAATGAGGCCGGCTTTGCCTTTTATGAGAGGCTGGTGGACGGCATGCTGGCGCGTGATCTCAAACCCTTCCTGACGCTGAATCACTGGGACCTGCCCTCTGCATTGCAGGCCAAGGGTGGTTGGGAATGCCGCGACACCGTCGCGCGCTTTGTCGATTACGCGGGCGAAGTGGCACGGCGTCTGGGCGACCGTGTGGCATCGATCTGCACCCACAACGAACCCTGGGTCATCGCAGTGCTGGGTCATGAGTCGGGCATCTTTGCGCCGGGCATCAAGAGTCGGGCCGCAGCACTCCAGGTCGCGCACCACTTGTTCTTGAGTCACGGCATGGCTGTGACGGCGATGCGCTCGCAAGGCTGCAAGGCCGCCATGGGCATTGTGCTCAACCTGTCTCCCATCGAGCCGGCCACCGATTGCGACGCCGACCGTGAAGCGGCGCGCCAAGCTGACGGCAACGGCCTGCGCTGGTACGTGGAGGCACTGCTGCGCGGCGAATACCCGGTTGAATTCTGGACCGCCATGGGCGCCGATGTACCCAAGGTGCTACCCGGTGACATGCAAGCCATGCGGGTGCCCATGGACTTTCTGGGCATCAACTACTACACCCGCGTCAAGGCCAGTGCCGGCGCGCCCTACGACGTCAAGAGCGGTGGCCTCGAAGTCACCGACATGGGCTGGGAGGTGTACCCGCAAGGCATCACCAACTTGCTGCTGCGCCTGCACCGCGACTACGCCGACGAGGGCCTGCCTCCCCTCATCATCACCGAGAACGGCGCGGCCTTTGCCGACGTGCTGAGCGCCGATGGCCAGGTGCACGACGAGCCGCGCGTGCGCTATTTGCAAGACCACTTTGCCGCCGTGCGCGAAGCCATGCGCCAGGGCGTGCGCGTGGATGGCTACTTTGTCTGGAGTCTGCTCGACA
>CAZZLB010000592.1:0-2248 GCA_964654655.1 uncultured Rhodoferax sp.
GCGGGGGGCGCAGGTGCAGGTCCAGCGTTTGCAGGAACAGGCACCGTGCCCCCCGTTCTCGGAGAGGTCCACGACGTACACCACCCGGTTGGGGTCCACCTGACTCGTGACATGGTAACGCAGCGCCTCCCCCGGAATGGGGGAGGCCTGCGGCGGAACTTTCCTGATCGCGCTCACGGCTTGCCCTCCATGGCGGCGTCGATGGCGGCGCGATAGTCTTGGTGCGCAGGGTTAGCGTGGCGTGGAACTGCGCTGGTTCGGTTTGTCCACGACGCACACAGCCAGTCCAGCCGCGCCTTGTCGGCCTTCAGCGCGTCACGCTCGGCCTCGGCCTTCTCGGCGCGGATCCGCAGGGCAGTTAAACGTGTTTGTTCGAGTGCGTTCATTTGCCACCTCCGTTGATGCGGACGCGCCTGACGGTCTTGCCCGTGACGCCGCACTTCACCCGGTCAACCTCCACGAGCTTCCCCTCCTTGATCAGGCGGTGGATCGTGGGGCGAACGCAGTTCATGTCGGCGTACTGGAGGCGAAACGCCACCTGCCTCTCGGTGGCCGTCCCGAGGTCCTCAAGGGCATCGAGGACCTCGATCTCCCGCTCGCCGCGCTGGCCGGACTCCTTGAACTCGTGGTACGAGATCTTGGAGTGCTCGTGGATCCGGTGGCTCGGGTGTGAGCGGTCCCTGAAGTTGAAGTTCATCTGGGCGCTCACTTGGCACCTCCGATCAGCTTGGTCTCATCGAACCCGATTCGCTCCATCAGTTCAGCGACGTGCTCGATGATGGAATCAATGTGCTCATCCAAGACATCAGTGGTGAGTGCTGCTTCGTTTAGGAGATCGGTGAGCTCCCACACAAAGGCCTGTCCATCCAACGGACGGGTTTTGATTGTCTTCAGGGAATAGCCCGTGCGGACCTTTGAGTAGGTGCTCTCGGTCCTGAAGCCATTCACGGCAACGCTCGCGCTCGCCCCGAGGCCATCCTTGAGCTCGATCTTGATGTCCCCTCCAGCGGCGTAGCATTCGTTCTGGACATGGTTCCACCAGATCTGGACTCCGACACCCGGAGTGTGCTCGACGATGTAGCCCGGCTCCTTGAGGTGCTCGGCTACGCACCGGGCGGCAATGTATGTGGTGATTGCCCTGCAACGAGCCTTGCGTTGCTCCTTCTTTTTCAGGTTCTCGTTCACGATGGTGATGAGTTTCTTGTGGTTCACTTGGCACCTCCTTGGCGGACGAAGCTGCTGCTGTAGGTGTACTGCTCGGCGAGCCGCTGGATCCGCTCGTAGCGTTCGCGGATCGTGGCGGCTCTCTTCTGGGCGGCGATCTTCCTCCGCTCTTCGAGCGGGGAAGGAACGGCGGGCGGCTGAACGGAGATCAGCCCCTGCTGGATTCCCCAAGCGACAAGTCGCTTGGCTTCTGAGTTCTGGTGGATCATGGTGGATGTGCTTTCTGGTTTTGGTAAGGATCCCGCCGCCGCACCGGGCGGTTCTGGGCAGCAGTACTGCCCGGCTGGCACGTTGGCGTTTGACGGCGGCGGGAAAGGTCTAGCTGTCGCGATGGTAGATCTGGAGGATCAGCCGGTGCTGCTCCGGCTGGAGGTCCTTCCATTCCTTGTGACGATCAACGAAGTCTGGGAACATATCTCTCCAGCCCTCGGGCTCGGGCGGTGCGATGTACTGGTGCGATGCTGGCTTGCGGGCTCCGAAGCGTTTCCACTCCGAGGCCTCCTCCAGATAGCGTCCCTTGTTGAACCACGTCGCCGGGTACGGGCAGGTGTCGCGTCCATCCTGCGTGTAGCGGTAGGACGACGGCCACGAGTTGACGGCCTCGGCGAACTGGGTGGTCTTGGCGAGGAGGTAATCGTACTCGACCTTCTGCAGCGCCACGTCGATGGCCTTCTTGGCCTCGTCGGGTGCGACGTGTCGCGGATAGATCAGGTAGATCTTCTCGGCCTCGGGGGACGGCTTCTTGCTCGCCCTGATCGGGCGGGTTGGAAGCATCCGGCGGATGACCTCGGCGAGGTCGGAGCGCATGAAGGTGCGCCCCTCCCTCGTCGCGGCCTGCTTCGCCAGCACCGCCTCGTGGGCGATGCGGTCTGCTAGGTCCATGGTCAGCCCTCCGTATCGCCGATCACTCGCTCGGGATGTTCGCCCTCCTTCAGGGCCTTCTCCACGACGTACCAGCCCCGGCATTCCATCAGGGGCCGGAACTTGGGGTGAGTGCGGAACATCGAGCTGTTGACCGAGGCCC
>CAZZLB010000593.1:0-2239 GCA_964654655.1 uncultured Rhodoferax sp.
CGTGGTTTCAAGGTGGTGTTGCTTGAGTCGCACGCTTTTGCCAAGGGCACGTCTTCGCGCGCTACCAAACTGGTCCATGGCGGTGTGCGTTATCTGGCGCAAGGCAATATTGGACTGGTGCGCGAAGCGCTTCACGAACGCAGCACGCTGCTGGAGAACGCGCCGCATCTGGCGCAGGCGCTGGCGTTTGTTGTGCCAGCCTACCGCTGGTGGGAGCTTCCCTTTTACGCGACCGGGCTGAAGTTGTACGACGTATTGGCCGGCAAGGCCGGCTTGGGTCGTACCGAATTATTGAGTTCTGACGAAACCCTGGCCTTGCTGCCGGCGGCGAAGTCGCATCATCTGATGGGCGGCATCAAGTATTGGGACGGTCAGTTCAACGACGCCCGGTTGGCGCTGGCGTTGGCCCGCAGTGCGGCCGCGCAAGGGGCCTTGCTGGTCAATTACATGCCTGCAGCGGACCTGTTTTATGACGGTGCCAAGGTGGCCGGACTGGTTTGCCGGGACGCGCTGACCGGGCAGCCCTACCGCATCAGATCACGTTGTGTGGTGAATGCCGCAGGGGTCTGGGTGGATGAGCTAAGGCAAAAGGACGGCGCCGCCAGCAGGAATGCAGGCGGACATCCGGTCAAAGCCATGGTGGCGCCCAGTCAAGGCGTTCACATCGTGGTGGATCGAGAGTTTCTTGGTGGCGACAGTGCCCTGATGGTGCCCAAGACAAGCGACGGACGCGTCCTGTTTGCCGTGCCCTGGCTGGGCAAAGTGATTTTGGGGACCACGGATACGCCACGCCATGACCTGGCACGTGAGCCGCTGGCCTTCAAGGAAGAGGTCGATTTCATTTTGAATGAGTCGGCTCGCTACCTGACGCGTCCACCGCTGCGCACGGATGTTAGGAGCATCTGGGTGGGCCTGCGCCCGCTGGTCAAGCCGCAGGACGACGAGGGTGAGAACACCAAGGGTTTGAGCCGCGAGCACACGGTGCTGGTGAGCCGCAGCGGTCTGGTGACAGTGACCGGCGGCAAGTGGACCACTTACCGCGCCATGGCCGAGGACGTGCTGGACACCTGCATGCAAAGGGAACTGCTTGCCAGCAAGCCCGGTGGGGCCACGATGCACCTGAAACTGGTGGGCGCTGGCGCATTGGGTGCTGCGGCAACCTCGATTTGCCAGCCACCGGGGCCACATTCCTATGGCGATGAGCAAGCCCTGCTGGCGAGTTTGCCGGGTGCCGACGTGGTGCTTTGCCCCGGTCTGACCGAGGCCATGGTTCGATTTGCCGCCCGTTATGAATACGCCATCAAGGTCGAAGACGTGCTGGCGCGGCGTTCACGACTGTTGTTTTTGGACGCCAGACTCGCGGCCTCCCTGGCGCAGGTGGTCGGGGATGTGCTGCAGCAGGAAACCGGTCTGGAGCCCGAAATAGCGGCATTTTTGGAGTTGGCACAGCAATATTTCACCCTGCCGGAATAAACGCCTTGACGACTTGGCGGAAGTCGTGCACAATAGCCGGCTTCGCTTGAAAAAGTACGAAGTGTCTGCCCAGCGAGCGTGATGTGAGTGGTTTACATCGCAAACGACGGGCCCAAGACTGACCGGATTCATCCGGTGCAAGTTGGGAAGAATTGAAATGATCCAAGCTGAATCCAGATTAGAAGTTGCCGACAATACCGGCGCCAAATCCGTGCTGTGCATCAAGGTGCTCGGTGGGTCCAAGCGCCGCTACGCCAGCGTCGGCGACGTTATCAAGGTAAGTATCAAGGAAGCTGCACCGCGTGGTCGCGTCAAAAAAGGCGAGATTTACAGCGCAGTGGTGGTACGTACGGCCAAGGGCATCCGTCGCAGTGACGGTTCGCTGGTCAAATTCGATGGCAATGCGGCAGTGTTGCTGAACGCCAAATTGGAGCCAATCGGCACCCGTATCTTCGGCCCGGTGACGCGCGAACTGCGTACCGAGAAATTCATGAAGATCGTGTCCCTGGCCCCTGAAGTTTTGTAAGGACACGCCATGAACAAGATTCGCAAAGGCGACCAAATCATCGTGCTCGCAGGGCGCGACAAGGGCAAGCGCGGCACCATTGCCTCGCGCAAGGACGACTCCCATGTGATCGTGGACGGCGTCAATATTGTCAAAAAACATACCAAACCCAACCCCATGAAGGGGACGGTTGGCGGCATTGTGGAAAAGGCGATGCCCATTCACCAGTCCAACGTGGCGATTTTCAACGCTGCCACGGGC
>CAZZLB010000594.1:0-2237 GCA_964654655.1 uncultured Rhodoferax sp.
CCGAGCCGCTGCGCAACTTTGGCGGTTCGAACGCCGCGCAAAGACAGGAGCGTGTGCAGTGGCTGTTTTCCAAGGTCGGCTTGCGTCCCGAGGCGGCAAAGAAATACCCGCATGAGTTCTCCGGCGGGCAGCGCCAGCGTCTGGGTATTGCACGGGCGCTGGCGCTGGAGCCCAAGCTGATCGTCTGCGATGAACCGGTGTCGGCGCTCGACGTCTCGGTGCAGGCGCAGGTGGTGAATCTGCTGACCGATCTGCAGGCTGAGTTCGGCCTGGCGTACCTGTTCGTTGCACATGATCTGGCCGTCGTGCGCCACATCAGCCACCGCGTGGCCGTGATGTACCTGGGCCATATCGTTGAAGTGGCCGACCGTGACACCCTGTTCAGCGCGCCGCGCCACCCCTACACCGAGAGCCTGCTGGCGGCCGTGCCGGTGCCGGACCCGCGCATCACGCGAGAACGCATCCTGCTGCAGGGTGATCTGCCCAGCCCGGCCAATCCGCCGCCCGGATGCCGTTTCCACACCCGCTGCCCGCTGGCACAAGCCATCTGCAAGGAACAACGCCCGCCACTCACCCAAGGCGGTACAAACGCTCCGGGCAGCCAATGGGTGGCCTGCCATCTGCGCTGAAAGGACTTCCGATGACGAAACCTGTGCACTTTGACATCCTGATTCGTGGCGGCACCGTGATCGATGGCACCAAGGCGCCGCGCTTCAGCGCCGACCTGGGCATCACTGGCGGGCACATTGCCGCCATTGGCGATCTCGCAGGCTGCGGCGCTGACGAGGTGATAGACGCCCTTGGTCGCATCGTGGCGCCCGGCTTCATCGACGCGCACACCCACGACGACATGGCCTTGCTGGTACAGCCCGACATGAGTTTCAAGGTCTCCCAGGGCGTCACCACCGTTGTTGCCGGCAACTGCGGCGTCAGTGCAGCACCGCTGCGCAGCGAGATGGAGTTGCCCATGCCACTGAACCTGCTGGACGCGCCTGGCGGCAAGCGCTTTGGCAATTTCACCGACTACTTTGCCGCACTGCGTGAAACACCGTCGGCTGTGAATGTGGCCGCCATGGTCGGTCACACCACACTGCGCGTGATGGCGATGGGGTCGCTGGACCGCGAGGCCACGGCCAGCGAGATCGGCGCCATGCAGGCTTTGGTGCAGGAGGCGCTGGCCGCCGGTGCCATCGGCATGTCCACCGGCACCTTCTATCCGCCCTCGGTCAATGCCACGACCGAGGAAATCATCGAAGTCGGACGGCCGCTGACGGCGCACCAGGCCGTGTACGTGACGCACATGCGCGACGAGGCCGACCAGGTGATGGAATCACTCGACGAGACCTTTCGCATCGGCCGCGAGCTTGGCATTCCGGTGGTGGTGTCACACCACAAGGTGCAGAACACTGCGAACTTCGGTCGCTCGGCGCTCACGCTGCCCTTCATCCAGGAAGCCATGCGGCATCAGTGTGTGTCGCTCGACTGCTATCCCTACACCGCGGGCTCGACCATGATACGCACCGACCGCGGCATGCTCGATGGCCGGGTGCTGATCGCATCGAGCGCGCCGCACCCCGAGTGCGCCGGGCGCGACCTCGATGAGATTGCCAAGGAGTGGGGTGTCGCCAAGGACGAAGCAGCGCGGCGCCTGCAACCCGGCAGCGCCATCTACTTCCTGATGGACGAGAACGACGTGCAACGCATCCTGGCCTTTGACGAAACCATGATCGGCTCCGACGGCATCCCCGTGGGCGAAAGCCCGCACCCGCGCCTGTGGGGCACCTTCCCGCGCGTGCTCGGGCATTACAGCCGCGATGTCGGTCTGTTCCCGCTGGAAACAGCGGTGTGGAAGATGACCGGCCTGACGGCGCGCAACTTCGGTCTGGCGGGGCGCAGCACGCTCAAAGTCGGCCATCATGCCGACGTGGTGGTGTTCGACGCCGCCAGCGTGCGCGACACTGCCAGTTACGCCGCGCCAATACAGGCCGCCGCCGGTATCGACACCGTGATCGTCAACGGTGTGGTGGCCTGGCGCGAGGGCGCCCACAGCGGCGCGCGCAGTGGCCAGGTCCTGACCCGCAACCCTCCCCAAGCAAAGGAAGTCCCATGAGCACCATCACACGCTACCCCACACCGCTGCCTGCGCCCTTTTCCAAAGCCGTCAAGGTCGGCGGCTTTTTGTTTCTCTCGGGCGTGCTGCCGATGGACGCCCAGGCCAACATCATCGGCGCCGACGT
>CAZZLB010000595.1:0-2234 GCA_964654655.1 uncultured Rhodoferax sp.
TTGACCTCCAGTTCCTCGATCACGAAGCTGGTCTCGGGGTCGCCCGCCGAGCAGTTGTTCGCAAGAAGGATGAAGGCGCCAAAGCATTGCAGAAGTGCTTCGTCCGTCACCAGCTGGCGACCGCCACGCGTCAGTCCGGCGATCTTGCGGTAGGCAATCGTCGGTTTGAAAAGTTCGAGGAATTCCTCGGCCGTGGTCAGCGCGGTCGAAGCCGACACCACCGCCTGCCCGCGCCGCGAGCCTGCAGCAAAAAGCTCGGTATCGACTCCGCCAACGCCAGCGCTGAGAATCATGCCGAACTCGCGTGTGTTGCGCAGGCCGACCAGCAACTCGTTGCCGGCACCCGAGGCGTCGGCTTCAACAAACTCGGTCAGCATCACCCCTGCGATGTCCTGTTGCGACAGCGCCGCGCGCATGCTTTGGCAGGCGGCCCGCACTGCCGCCGGCTGATTCGCCACAATGGCGACCCCGCCCACATCCGACTTGTGGGCAATGCTGCCAGAGACGACCTTCACAACGACACGGCTGCCAGGGAAAGACGCCAGCACTTCGTCTGCTGGCTCGGCGTTGCCGTAGAACACTTCGTGTTTCGGCGTTGACGCAATGCCGGCCGCAGCAAGCAGGCTGTAGACCTCATGCTCGAACAGCGCGGAACGCCCCTCGCTGTGCGCTTGGCTGAAGATGTCCTTGATCTGTGCTTCACTCATATCGTTTCCTGTTATGTTGGGTGAGATGTTTGGTTCGGCTCCGGGCCTGTTACTTGCGAAGCGTGTCGGCATAAAGCCGCGCTTCGCAGTAGCGCACCAGTGCCCGTGTGCCACGCGAGCAGTTCCGGAAAATGCAGACGCCCTGGTCCATCAGCGCATCGCACATCGCATCGTAGAGACGGCCGCCGTCCACAATGCCGATGATGGGTTTGTCGTGCCTGGCCACCAGTGCCGGCATCAAATGCACCGTGCTCTTGGGGTCGCTGATGTCGTAGCCGGGGCGCAACTTGCTGCTCTGCAGCGAGCGTACCGAAGGCGCGGTCGGGTCGAGTCCGACGATGACCGCATCGATGTTCGGATCGAGCACAAAGGCCTCGGTGATCTGCAGGTGCGCTTCGTCATCGGCACCCGGGTTGATGTCAATCGGGTTTCTGACCTCCACCAGCGCGGCAAGTTTCTTGGCCTGCAGGATTTCTTCTACGTGTTTTACCGTTGCGTCCTGCAATGGACCCATCTGCAGTGAAAAGTGGTCAGAGACGATGGCGTCGGCCATGCCAACCGCTTCAAAGCCGGCGCCGCTGATCGCACCCAGCCGCATACCGACCTTTTTGTGGTGCAGCGCGCCGGCGATGTAGAACAGGTCGTCAAAACTGTTCAGGTCTTCGGCGACGATGGCGCCGGCCTGCTTCATCACCGCTTCAAACAGGGCGGGGTCACCCGCAATCGACGCTGTGTGGCCCATCACGCCGGCACTGCCAGGCGCGGTCTTGCCGGCCTTGTAAACCACGACCTGCTTGCCGGCCAGAACGGCAGCGCGCACGGCCTTGGCAAAGTGCAGGCCGTCGCCATCCTTGAAGCCCTCGACATAGATGCCTATGGTCTCGATCTCGGGCTGCTCGGCAAAGTAGCTCAGCAGGTCGCCGTGTGTCAGGTCGGTCTGGTTGCCCAGTGCCAGCATGTAGAGCGGATCCAGCCAGGGGTTCTGGCTGAGCCGCGTGATCATGAAGGCGCCGCTTTGACTCAGCAGCACCGAATTGCGTTGCGGCTTTTTTTGCGGTTTGGGCAGGCGCTCCAGCGGGATGAACCACGAGTCGTAATGGCCGGCGTGCGAGACCACGCCCAGACAGTTGGCGCCCAGAAAGATCGGCCCACCATCGGCCCTGCCATGCGCCGCATTGATCTTGGCGGCCAGCAAGGCGGCCGGCTCCACGCTCTTTTTGGTTTCGCCCAGACTGCCCGGAATCAGCATCACGGATTCCACATTGCCGCTGGCAATGATCTCATCCACCAGTGCCGGAACCGCGTCAGCCGCCACTGCGACGATGAGCAGATCAAGCTTGTGCTTCAGCGTGTTCAGACTGGCCACGCAGGGCACACCATCGACTTCCGCATCGTCAGGGCGGATCACCGTCAACTGTGTTTTGGGGTAGCCGCTGCCCACCAGATTGCGCAGGATGATGCGGCCGAAATTCATGCTGGTGGCCGACACACCCACCAGGCCGATGCTGGCCGGGTGCAGCAGCTTGT
>CAZZLB010000596.1:0-2231 GCA_964654655.1 uncultured Rhodoferax sp.
CGACGACCTGCCGTTCTGGATGCGTGTGCAAAAGAGCGACGGATCGGTCGCGCCGCAGCTGATCGTGCCCTACACGCTCGATACCAACGACATGCGCTTTGCATCCAGCCAGGGTTTTGCCCAGGGCGAGGATTTCTTCGCCTACCTCAAGGACAGCTTTGACGTGCTGTACGCAGAGGGCGACCCGGCCGGTTTGAATGCCCCGAAGATGCTCAGCATCGGCATGCACTGCCGCCTGCTGGGGCGGCCCGGGCGCATGAAGGCACTGCAGGAATTTCTGGACTATGTGCAAAGCCACACCCAGGTCTGGATTTGCCGGCGCATCGACATTGCCCGGCACTGGAAGCAAACGCATCCCTACCTGCCACCTGCCGTTGAAGGCAATAGCGCTTGAGCATGGCACTGACGCTCCAAGAACTCAACGGCGCCGCGCTGACCGATGCATTGCAGATGCTCGACGGCCTGTACGAGCACTCGCCGTGGATTGCAAAGGCGGCGCTGGCACAAAGGCCTTTCGCTTCACTGGCGCAGCTCAAGCACGCGTTGGTCCGGGTGCTGGCCGAAGCCGGACCGGACGCGCAGCTGGCGCTGATTCGCGCGCACCCGGAACTCGCCGGCAAAGCCATGATCAGCCAGACGCTGACGGCAGAGTCCAGCAAGGAACAAAGCGCGGCGGGTCTCACGCACTGCAGCGCGCAGGAATTCGCCAGAATCCAGGAACTCAACGCCGCCTACAAGGCCAAGTTTGACTTCCCCTTCATTCTGGCGGTGCGCGGTCCCCGTGGAGCCGGCCTCACGAGACGGGAGATCATCGAGACTTTCGAGCGCCGCCTGCATGGGCAGCGCAGCTTCGAGATCCAGGAGTGCCTGCGCAACATTCACCGCATTGCGGAGCTGCGCCTGAGCGACAAGTTTGGCCTCACACCTGGGCTGGGAAACCAGGTCTGGGACTGGGCAGAAGCGCTGGCTCAGTACAGCGACCCCGGTTACGTCGAGAACGGACAACTGACCGTCACCTACCTCACCGAGGCGCACCGCGCCTGCGCCGCGCACCTCAGGGCACTGATGCTTGAATGCGGCTTTGATGAGGTTGGCATCGACGCCGTCGGCAATGTGGTCGGACGCTATCTGTCGGAGCGGCCACTGGCCAAGACCCTGCTCACAGGCTCCCACTTTGATACCGTGCGCAACGGTGGAAAATATGACGGTCGGCTCGGCATTCTGGTGCCTATGGCCTGCGTGCGCACTCTGGCAAGTCAGCGCCGGCGCCTGCCCTTTCACATTGAAGTGCTAGCCTTTGCGGAAGAAGAAGGACAGCGATTCGAGACCAGTTTTCTCGGTTCCAGTGCACTGACAGGGCAGTTCAATTCAGATTGGTTGGATCTCATGGATGCCGATGGCGTGACCTTGCGTTCGGCGATGCTGAATGCAGGTTTGAACCCGGCGGCTATTGCCGCACTGCGACGCGATCAGGGCCAGTACCTGGGCTTCGTCGAAGTCCACATCGAGCAGGGCCCCGTGCTCAATGAACTGAATCTTCCCTTGGCCGTGGTGACTTCCATCAACGGCAGCGTGCGCTGCACTGGCGAAGTGATGGGCACCGCCTGCCACGCCGGCACCACGCCCATGAATCGACGGCAGGACGCGGCAGCGGCGGTGGCGGAGTTGATCCTGGCCGTGGAGCAACGTGCAAGGCAGGACAGTGATTCGGTCGCTACGGTGGGCCAGTTGCTGGTGCCCAATGGGTCCACCAACGTGGTGCCCGGGCGCTGCCAGTTCACGCTCGACATGCGCGCGCCCGGCGACGCCCAGCGTGACGCGCTGGTGCGCGACATTCAGGCCCGTCTGGCTGAAATCTGTGAACGCCGGCAAGTGCGCTACACATTGAACGAAACCATGCGCGTGGCTGCAGCGCCGAGTGATCCAGCGTGGCAGCAACGCTGGGAACAGGCCCTGAGCACATTGGCGGTGCCAGTGCACCGCATGCCCAGCGGTGCTGGCCACGACGCAATGATGCTGCACAGAATCATGCCGCAAGCCATGCTGTTCGTGCGCGGCCAGAACGCCGGCATCAGCCACAACCCGCTGGAATCCAGCACCAGCGACGATATGCAGCTGGCAGTCGAAGCGATGACCCAATTGCTGGAATTGACCTGTTTGTCATTGTGAGCCGCTTATCGTCACTGCAAATGAAGCTGCCTGGTCTCTCGTCATCGCGAGCGAAGCGTGGC
>CAZZLB010000597.1:0-2222 GCA_964654655.1 uncultured Rhodoferax sp.
GAGAAAACTTGGCTGCACGAGCACGCCGCGCGGCACGCCCAGCAGCCGGGCCTGGGCCTGCCAGCCCTGCAGGGGCGCCTCGTACTGTGGCACATAGCGTGCATCAGGCTGTGCCAGGCCTGCCTTGAAGACATGGAAATGGCTGTCGACGAAAGTTTTTGACAGTTCCTTGATCATGGTGTAAATTCTAGTCCTATAGATGACTAAATCAATAATGGCACAACAAAATTTGGCTCCAGGCACGAAGGGCCTGCGTGAGCAGCGCGAACCCGGGCAAAGCCGCTACGGCTGGCTGGCCGCGGCGCTGCGTTCTCGCATTTTGCAGGGCGAGTGGGCGCCGGGTGACGCGATACCGCCCGAAGCTCTGCTTGCCAGGTCTTACAACGTGGCGTTGGGCACCCTGCGCCAGGCCTTGGCACTGCTGGTGTCGGCCGGTTTGCTGGAGCGTCACCACGGGCGCGGAACTTTTGTCAAGGCGGGGTTGGACGGCGCCACGATGTTGCGTTTTTTCCGGTTTCGCCAGAGCGGCGAGCTGCAGGCGGCACCGAGCTCGCGCATCCTGAGCCGAAAGCATCGTCTGGCCGACCTGGACGAGGCCGATGCGCTGGGCGTGCCAGCGGGGACTTCGGTCCTGGTGCTGGAGCGCTTGCGCAGTATTGAGAAGCAGCCCTGCCTGCTGGAGACGCTGGTCTTGCGGTTGCCCTTGTTTGAGGCGCTACAGGAGTCTGACACCACCGCCTGGGATGATCTGCTCTACCCGATGTACCAGCGTGTTTGCGGCGTGGTGATTCACCATGCCGAGGATCACTTGAGCTTTGGCCAACTCACCCAGCAGCAGGCCAAACGTTTGAGTCTGGAGCGTGGCCACCCCTGCGTCCGCGTGCAGCGGCGCGCTTTCGATATGGCCGGCCACTGTGTTGAATTGCGAACCACCTTCGGCGACGCTTTTGCCTTTGAATACACCGCGCAGGTGCGCTGATTGCGCCTTACCAACCTATCTTTCCAATCACTGACGGAGATCACTTTGAACCATTTCAATATGCCCAAACGAATGAGGACCACGCGTCGCTCTCTTCCAGCGCTGGCGCTACTCTTGCTGGCGTCCACCTCCACCGCTTTCGCGCAAGGCAGTGCCTGGCCCAGCCGTCCGATCACGATGGTGGTGACCTATCCGCCTGGTGGTGGCGCGGATGTGATGGCACGGTTGATTGCACCCAAAATGGGTGAGGCCTTGGGTCAGAACGTGATCATCGAAAACCGCCCTGGTGCTGGCGGTCAGATCGGCGCAGCGGCGGTGGCCAAGGCGGCGCCAGACGGCTACACGCTGATGCTTGATGCTTCGTCGTTTGCCGTGAATCCCTCTCTGTATCCCAAGCTGCCCTACGACAGTGCGACGGCGTTTCGCCCGATTGGCGTGATTGCCCTGTTTCCCAATGTGGTGCTGGTCAATCCCCAGTTCCCGGCCAAGAATATCTCCGAGCTCACCTCACTGGCCCGTTCGCGCAAGGACTTTGTCTCGTTTGCTTCTTCCGGCAACGGCTCGGCACAGCACCTGGCCGGTGCCCTGTTTGAATCGGCCGCCAAGGTGGACATGGTGCATGTTCCGTACAAAGGCGGTGGCCCGGCGCTGAACGATGTGATCGGCGGTCAAGTGCCGCTGTTCTTTGGCAATCTGGCTTCGACCTTGCAGCACATTCAGTCCGGCAGACTGCGCGCGCTGGCCGTGACGTCGGGCAAGCGCGCTCCCATGCTTCCCGATGTGCCGACGCTGGCCGAGGCCGGCCTGGCTGGCGCTGAAATCTACGAATGGAACGCCATCTTTGCGCCGGCCGGAACGCCGGAGCCGGTGCTGGAAAAGCTCTCCGTGGCCTTGCAAAAAGCGATGGAAACCCCGGAAGTCAAGGCCCGTATCGCCCAGCTCGGTGGCGAGATTCAGAAGGGTGGCCCTAAAGCTGCGCAGGAGTTCATCCAGGCCCAAATAGCGCTCTGGGCCAGGCTGGTCAAGGCCAAGGGGATTTCTGTTGAATAAGCCTATGCCACTCTGGGCACCAGGCGCAAGGCTCTGATGTGTCTTAGCAGCATAGGAATGGCCAGCCCCGCGCCAATCAGCGTCGGCGTCAGACCCGGTGCAATCAGCAACAGGGCAGCGACAAAGCACAGGTACTGTTCCCAGCGTTTCATTTCCACCAGGAAGTACTTGGACAGGGCGGCTGCGAGCATGG
>CAZZLB010000598.1:0-2220 GCA_964654655.1 uncultured Rhodoferax sp.
CCTGCACCTGCTCGGGCGGGCGCACACCACCCTGCTGCAGATTGATGCCGACGACCTCGATACCAACCTTGTAGTGATCCAGAATCTTTTGCATCAGGGTGCGCACACGCGGCGCAATCTGATCTCGCTCTTCCGACAGGGCGCTGTCCATGCGCATCTTGCCAACCACCTCGCGCACCGCTGTTTCAGCGGCCTGAACCACCGCTTCTCCTGGGTTCTTGCTCTCAAACAGGAAAGCTCTCGCATCACTGAGCCGGTACTGAACGGCAAACTTGATCTCGACGATGTTTTCGTCTTCCGTCAGCATGGCGGACTCACGCAGACCGGTGGCCTTCATCACGGTGTCACGACCGACATCGACGGAGCGAATCTGGGTCACAAAAATCAGTTCATGACGCTGAATCGGATAAGGCAAACGCCAGTTGAAGCCAGCGCCAACCGAGGAGCGGTACTTCCCGAACTGGGTAATGACCGCCTGCTGCCCTTCCTGGACAATGAAAAAACCGGTGCCCAGCCAGATCAGCAACACCACACCAGCAATCAGCCCGATGCCGATGCCGGTACTCTTCATGTCCGGCTGAAAACCACCTCCGGAGCCGCCGCCAGCGCCACCCGCACCACCGCGGCCGGCACTTTTCAGGCCACCAAACAGGCCTCCGAGCTTGCGGTTGAAATCACGCCACAGTTCGTCCAGATCGGGCGGCCCCTGATTGCCTCCACGCCGCTGGCCACGCTCGCCACCATTTTTGACGGGCGCAGCAGGTTCATCCGCCTTTGGCGCTTGCGCGTCGGGCTTGTCACCTTCAGGCGCTTTATCCTCGGTGCGACCCCAGCGTGAATCGTTGAGGTTGAACATACCTCTGATCCGACCCAGCAACTGCGCCCTGTCCGGGCTGCGTAAATGAAGTTTCATTTCATCTTCTCTTGTGTATCGTTACCGGATTGTGCCTAAATTCGAAGCCGTAACAATGCTTGCCAGTTGCTCGCGCAGACCGGCCACGCCCTCGCCCTGCATGGCACTCAGGAATACTCTGGGCGTCTGAGTCCCGTCGAGCTCAAAACTGTCCTGCAACTGCAGGGGTCGGCGCCCTATTTCAAGGGCATCGAGTTTGTTAAATACCAGAACCTGGGGAATCTGCGCCGCGCCAATCTCGGTCAGCACACGCTGAACTTCGGCAATCTGCTCCGGAAAGTGCTCACTGGAAGCGTCCACCACGTGCAGCAGCAGGTCGGCGTCCACTGCTTCCTGCAAGGTCGCCTGGAACGCATCGATCAGGCCATGCGGCAAGTCACGAATAAACCCCACCGTATCCGATAAGGAAACGGAGCGCCCCGCCTCACCCAGATAAAGCTGGCGCGTGGTTGTATCGAGCGTCGCAAACAACTGGTCGGCGGCATAGGCACGTGCCTTGACCAGCGCATTGAAGAGCGTGGTCTTGCCGGCGTTGGTATAACCGACCAGGGAAATATTGAAGGCGTCACGCCGTTCGCGTTGGCGGCGCTGCGTCTGGCGTTGGCGCTTGACCTTTTGCAGGCGCTCCTTGATCTTCTTGATGTTGTCGCCAATCATGCGCCGGTCCAGTTCGATCTGGGTCTCGCCCGGTCCACCGCGCATGCCGATCCCACCGCTCTGGCGCTCCAGATGCGACCAACGCCGCACCAGGCGCGTGCTGATGTATTGCATTCGAGCCAGTTCCACCTGCAGTTTGCCCTCGTGGCTGCGTGCCCTCTGGCCGAAAATTTCAAGGATCAGGAGCGTGCGGTCGTTCACCGGCAGTTCCAGATGGCGTTCCAGATTGCGCTGCTGCGCAGGACTCAAACTTTGATCGAACAAAACCTCAAGTACACCCTGCTGGGTGGCCAAGAGTTTGATCTCATCGGCCTTGCCGCTGCCGACAAACAGCGCGGCATCAGGTGCCTTGCGTTTGCAGGTCAGACGGGCAACCGGGGTCAAACCGGCGGTCTGCGCCAGCAAGCCCAGTTCTTCTAGTTCGGCATCGAAATGCGGCAATCCAAAATCAACCCCGACCAGCAGGGTGGGAGCGCTCTGACGATCAGGCGGCAGCTTCGTCACCCTCGCTGCTTGCGAAATTCACCGCACGGCCCGGCACGATGGTCGAGATCGCGTGCTTGTAAACCATTTGGGTGACGGTGTTGCGAAGCAACACAACGTACTGGTCAAAAGATTCAATCTGGCCCTGCAGTTTGATGCCGTTGACC
>CAZZLB010000599.1:0-2210 GCA_964654655.1 uncultured Rhodoferax sp.
CCGGCACAAAAGGCCCGACCCGCGCCGGTCAGCACAATGCAGCCGGTGTCCGGGTCATTTTGTGCCTGCTCCAACGCAGCATGAAGGTCGACCAGCAATTCTGCGCTGATGGCGTTGAGGCGCTGCGGGCGATTCAATGTGACGACGCTGACGCGCCCCTCGTTGGTGACTTCCACGTGATTCATCTCGATCTCCTGATTGCAGGCTCCAGCCCGCTTGGCGCCACATGATATGCTGGCAGGATCAAGCGGCGCGACGCTGCAACTGACACCATGTAAATTTGAAAAGGAGTCTCCCATGCCCGGCCTGCTTCCCCATGTTGATCCCGATGGCCTGCTCGAATTTTCGGTGGTGTACACCGATCGCGCCCTGAACCACATGTCAAAAAGTTTTCAGACCGTGATGAAGGACATTTCGGGCATTCTGAAGACGGTGTACCACGCCAAATCGGTGGCTCTGGTTCCTGGCAGCGGCACCTTCGGCATGGAAGCGGTGGCGCGCCAGTTTGCTGCCGACAAGAAGGTGCTGATCATCCGCAATGGCTGGTTCAGTTTCCGCTGGAGCCAGATTCTGGACATGGGTCGCATCGCTGCCGAATCGACGGTGCTTAAAGCACGCAAGGTGAGTAGCGACAAACAGGCACCGTGGGTGCCGGCGCCGATTGACGAGGTGGTTGCAGCCATTCGCGCAAAGAAGCCGGATGTCGTTTTTGCCCCGCATGTGGAAACTGCCTGCGGCATGATGCTGCCCGACGATTACCTGCGCGCCGTGGCAGCGGCGGTGCACGAAGTCGGTGGCCTGTTTGTGCTGGACTGCATTGCTTCGGGTGCGATGTGGGTGGACATGGTGGATGTGGGTGTTGACATTCTGGTCAGCGCGCCGCAAAAGGGCTGGAGCAGTTCACCCTGCTGCGCCATGGTGATGCTCAGCGAGCGCGCCCGCGCGGCGATCGACAACACGACCAGCAGCAGCTATGCCTGCGATCTGAAGAAGTGGCTGCAGATCATGGAGACTTATGAAGGCGGCGCCCACGCCTATCACGCCACCATGCCGACCGATGCGCTGACGCGTTTGTGCGAGATCATGAAAGAAACCCAGGCTTACGGCTTCGAGAAGGTCCGTGCCGAGCAGATGGAACTGGGTGCCAAGGTGCGCGCCTTGTTCGAGAGTCGGGGTATTCCCAGCGTGGCGGCGGAGGGTTTCAAGGCACCGGGCGTCGTGGTGAGCTACACCGAAGACCCCGAAATCCAGTCAAGCCGCAAGTTTCTCGCTCAGGGGCTGCAAACCGCTGCCGGTGTGCCACTGCAGTGTGACGAACCGGCCGACTTCATGAGCTTCCGCGTCGGCCTGTTTGGTCTGGAAAAGTGGCACAACGTGGACCGCACCGTGACGCAGCTAGCCGCCGCGCTGGATAAGGTGCTGTAGCCAGTCTTTGGATGTCGTCACTGCGAGGAGTGTAGCGACGCGGCAGTCCATTCATGGATTGCCACGCCCTGCGGGCTCGCAATGACGATCAGCTATCTTGTAATTTGCGTAGCAGGTTGACCCGGGTCGGGCGCTCGAAGCATGCGCCGCCCGGGCTCATGTGCAGCTCGAAGGCTGAGCGCACGGCAGCCAGGGTGCTGGCGTCCAGACTGTGGTTCAGGTAGGTGACGCCAATCATGCGCTGCTCAAAGTCGGCAAAATCGCGGTATTGCACCGGCAGATCAAAAAACACTTCCGCCTGCTGCTCCCAGAGGCCGCTGGCGACGGCCCGCTGCAGCGCACTCAATGCCGCAGCACGCACCTTTTCCTCGTCGTGAAACAGGCGCAGGATTTCGTTGTGGCTGCCGGCAAAGACCGGCTCCAACACATAGAGCAGGCCGCCGGGTCGCAGCACGCGCCAGACCTCGCCCAAGGCCTGATCGATCAGGTCCAGCGGAATGTGGTGCAGGGACTTCAACATCAGCGCCAGATCGAACCTCTCAGCGTCAAACGGAATTTCCTGCGCACCGGCTTGCAGGAAGTTCAGGCCGGTCTGCGGTTTGGCCAGGTTCTTGGCGTGCTGGCGTTCATCGACTTCCAGCGCACTGACCTGGCAGGCAGGAAAGCGTGCCAACAGACTGCGCGACAGATGCGCTGCGCCGCATCCCAGTTCAATGATTTGCGGACCCTGATCGAGATGGACCAGGGAGTGCAGCAGTTCGAGTTCGTCGGTGATGAGGGGCATG
>CAZZLB010000600.1:0-2210 GCA_964654655.1 uncultured Rhodoferax sp.
TGAGCTGATCAATCCCCGACCAGCTTTTGCAGCCGGCGTTGCACCAGCCGGGATATGACGAAACGGCCAATCGCGTCGGTTTGTGACAGCAGGCGCGTACCTTCCAGCAGACAGCTGGCCTGTCGCGTGGCCAAGTCGGAATCAGATAACTTCCTTTGTGCCTGCTGCGCTGCTGCGAGTTGTGACTGCGAGCGCGCCTCATCGCGATCACCCTGCAAATAGGCCTGCCCGATGAAGGCAGCTCCAGCTTCGAGCGTGCTCACCAGCAGCGCTCGCGATTCGGACTGACCGGTCTTGACCTGCCTGGCCAGCTCTTCGGACCGGGCGTCGAGCGCTGCCACACATTCGGATGTGCGCAATTCGCGCTCGGTCGGCGCATCGCTGCCCGCGATGGCCATCGGCGTTGCAAACAAAAGGGCGACGGGGATGCAAATCAGACGTGTCATGAACAGCTAACGAGTCAGTTGCCGCCTGCGTGGACAGGGCGGTCTGTTATCGTGGGTAACTCGATGGTAAAGACGGTGACGCCAAGCGCTGACTCGACAGCGATGGTGCCGCCGTGGGCCAGCACGATGGATCGCGTGATGGCCAGGCCCAGGCCCGTGCCCTCGCTGGAACGCTGGCGTGATGGGTCAACACGGAAGAAGCGGTCAAAAATCCGTTCCAGATATTCCGGGGCGATGGTGTCGCCGGTGTTTTCGATGGCAATGGATACCCTGTCTGCTTTGCTGTCGATATGGACACGCAGTGTCGTTCCCACTCCCGAATGCCGCACCGCGTTGGACAAAAGATTGCCCAGTGCCCGGCGCAACATGAGCCGGTCGGCGCTGACCTGCGCTGCACCTTCAAGGCTCAGGCGCAGCCCTTTCTCGTCCGCCACCGCCTCGTAATAATCAAAAAGCACGCGCAGCTCCGAGGCCAGATCGACGACTTCACGGTTGGGAACGACCAGGCCGTTTTCGGCTTTCGCCAGCAGCAGCATGTCCGAGATCATGCGTGCCATGTGCTCGAATTCTTCGGCGTTGGACTCCAGAATGCTGCGGTACTCGTCGGAGCTGCGCGCCCTGGACAAGGCGACCTGGGTCTGCGTCATCAGGTTGCTCACGGGCGTGCGCAGCTCGTGCGCAATGTCGGAAGAAAAATCCGAAAGCCGCATGAAGGCTTCCTGCAAGCGCGCCAGCATGTCGTTGAGCGACTGCGCCAGTTCTGCCAGTTCGATGGGTACCGAAGCCACGGCCAGACGCTGGTCGAGTTGTTGCGCGCTAACGGCCTGAGCCTGCTCGCGCATGGCGCGCAGCGGTGCCAGGCCACGGCGTACAGCGGCCCAGCCCAGCACGCCGGTCAGCAGCGCCGCGCCAGCCACAAACAACCACAGCGTTTGCAGAAACGAGCGCATGTAGATCTGATGGTGCGCGATGTCCGTGGCCACTGCGACCATCACCTTGGCGCCGTTGTTGGTGCCGGTTGGCAACTCGGCAGAGATGGCACGGTAACTCTGGCCGGCAAGCGTCCACAGCACCGGGCGGTACGGGGCACGACTGAGGCTGGAGGCGACCAGTGGCGACGGAAAGCGGGCGTGGTGCGTCGCGAAAATCACCGTCTGATTGGCGCTGATGACCATCACCTCCAGTCCATGATGACCGACCAGGGAGTCGTCCAGCTGCTGCGCCAGACCCTGCAAATCGTCGTGGGATTTGACCGACGCCAGCGCATGGCGCGTGAGCTCCATCTTGCCTGTGAGGACCTCCATGTCCAGGTCCTCGAAGTGCTTTTCCACCGAGCTGGCGATCACCATACCGAGTGCCAGCAGTACAACCGAGGAAGCCACCGCGAACAGCAGCGTCAGGCGCCAGGTGATGGAGACCGTGCCAGTCAAACGCAATCCGGATTCTCCAGAACATAGCCCATGCCGCGCACGGTGCGGATCAGCTTGGGCTCGAAGTTGTCGTCGAGCTTGGCGCGCAGGCGGCGCATGGCAACCTCGATGACGTTGGTGTCGCTGTCGAAATTCATGTCCCAGACCTGGGAGGCGATCAGCGAGCGCGGCAGCACCTCGCCCTGGCGGCGCAGCAGCAACTCCAGCAGCGCAAACTCCTTGGCGGTAAGCTCGATGCGCCTGCCAGCGCGCGTGACGCGGCGGCGCAGCAAATCGCACTCCAGGTCGGCGGCGCGCAGGAGTTCGGTGGCGCTGGCCTTGGCGCCCCGGCGCA
>CAZZLB010000601.1:0-2209 GCA_964654655.1 uncultured Rhodoferax sp.
TACGCTGTAGTTTTCCGCAAATCAAAAAACCCGCTGGCTTGCGCCCCGCGGGTTTTTTTATGACTGCACGCTGATGCTTAGCGCTTGAATGCCACTACCGTCTGGCGTTGTTCGCCCAGACCTTCCACGCCCATGGCGATGGTGTCTCCCGCTTTCAGAAACTGCTGAGGCTTCCTGCCCATGCCCACGCCGGGTGGGGTGCCGGTGGTGATGACGTCGCCCGGCATCAGAGTGATGAACTGACTGACGTAGCTGACGATCCTGGCGACGCCGAAGATCATCGTCTTGGTGCTGCCACTTTGCATCCTCTGTCCGTTGACCTCCAGCCAGAGCGCGAGCTCTTGCGGGTTCGGCACTTCGTCACGTGTCACGAGCCACGGTCCAAGCGGTCCGAAACTGTCGCAACCCTTGCCCTTGTCCCAGGTACCGCCGCGCTCAATCTGGAACTCGCGTTCACTGATATCGTTGACCGCGCAGTAACCAGCAACAAAATTGAGTGCATCCTTTTGCGAAACGTAACGCGCCCTCTGTCCGATCACCACGCCGAGTTCCGCCTCCCAATCGGTTCTGACGGATCCCTTGGGCAGCATGACGGGATCGTTCGGGCCCTGGATACAACTGATAGCCTTGGTGAACAAAACCGGTTCTTTCGGAATCGCCATACCGGCCTCGGCCGCATGGTCAGCGTAGTTCAGGCCGATGGCGAGGAATTTGCCCACACCTGCAACCGGCGCACCCAAACGCGGCTTGCCGCGCACCAGCGGCAGAGTTTCGGGCTTGATGCGTCGCAGCCGTGCCAGCGCCGCATCGTTCAGTTGGGCCGGACCCAGATCCGGAATCTTGGCACTCAGATCGCGCAAACAACCCTGCGCATCGATCATGCCGGGCTTTTCCTTGCCGGGCCTGCCATAACGTACCAGTTTCATAAATCTCCTATTAATTGAGGCAGCAAGGCTGCCAGACTTGAACGCAATTGCTGCGCCGAGATAAAACACAGACCGTTCCAACCCAGACTGCAGGCGACATTCACGTTGTCCTGCACGTCATCCACAAACAGGGTCTGCGCCGGCTCCAGCGCGTATTTGCTCTGCAGCAAGCGGTAAATCACCGGATCAGGCTTGCTGCGCTGCACATCACCGGAAAAAATACCACCGTCAAACCAGCGCACAAAATCGTACTTATGCTCCAACGTACGGGCGTAGGGTGCTGGCATGTTGGAGAGGTAATACAAACGGACATCACCGCACTGATCCCGCCTCTGCGCCAAATCAGCCAGGATCTCAACGGTCTCCTGCATCGGAGTCAGCCGCTCACCAATGCCTGACACCAGTCTGCGCACCTCATCCAGGGGCAAGGCCAGGCGCTGCGCGGTCCGTTGCACCACGTCCTCAGGGTCCATCACACCACGATCAAAGTCATGCCAATCCGCATGGCCAAAGATGGAACGCACCGCCTGCTGTGCCGCTTGCGGAGTTGACGCCAGTTCCGGGAAGTGCGATGCCACCAACCGGGCTGGCTGCCACTCAATCAGGACCGCGCCGAAGTCAAATACCAGGTTCACGGATTGCGGGTCGGGGCCAGCAACGACACCAGTTTTCATTAGCGCAAGCGCTGCAACAAACCAGCGGTCGAACCGTCAAGCCCGTTGACATCGCCCGTTTGCAGGCGTGCCTGCAGGTCTTTGGCCAGCACCTTGCCTAGTTCCACGCCCCACTGGTCAAAGCTGTTGATGCCCCAGAGCGAACCGCTGACAAAGACACGGTGTTCCTGCAGTGCGATCAAGGCACCGAGTGTGGTCGGCGTCAATTCTTCCAGCAGCAAAAAGGTGCTGGGTCGGTTACCAAGAAAATTCTTGTGGCCACCTGTATCGTGCTGGCCCAGCATCAGTGCCTGCGCCTGCGCCAGCACATTGGCCAGCAGCAGTTCGTGGTGACCCGGCAGATCATGCCTGGGCTTCCTGACCGCTACAAATTCGACCGGCACCACATCCGTGCCCTGATGCAACATCTGAAAGTACGCGTGCTGACCATTGGTGCCAGGCTCGCCCCACAACACGGGCGCCGTGCCAAAACGCAGCGCCTGCCCTTGCGCATCCACACGCTTGCCGTTGCTCTCCATTTCGAGTTGCTGCAAGTAGGCTGGCAAGCGGCGCAGCGCGCTGTGATAGGGCGCGATGGAACGGCTGCTGAAGCCATGGAAATTGCGGTAC
>CAZZLB010000602.1:0-2208 GCA_964654655.1 uncultured Rhodoferax sp.
GTGCGAGCGCGCCATGCCGCTGCCAGGCAGCGGCGAACTGCTGATTCGGGTTGCCGCCAGTGGGGTCAACCGCCCTGATGTGCTGCAGCGTACCGGACACTATCCGGTGCCGCCGGGTGCATCCGATATTCCCGGTCTGGAAGTTGCAGGCACCATTGAACAGGGTGACGAGGCGGCGCTGGCCAGGGCCGGCTACAAGTTGGGCGACCACGTCTGCGCACTGGTCGCCGGTGGTGGCTACGCAGAATATTGCGTGGCACCGTTGGGTCAGTGCTTGCCAGTGCCGCGGGGTTGGAGTGATGTGCAGGCCGCGTCTTTGCCGGAGACCGTTTTTACGGTCTGGAGCAATGTCTTTGACCGGGGTCGGCTGCAAAGCGGCGAGACGCTGCTGGTTCAGGGTGGTTCCAGCGGTATTGGCGTCACCGCCATTCAAATGGCCAGGGCCATGGGTGCACGGGTCCTGGTGACAGCGGGCAGTGATGAAAAATGCGCTGCCTGTCTGGCCTTGGGTGCTGATCATGCTATCAATTACAGAGCACATGACTTCGCAGCCGAGATCAAACGCCTGACGGCGGGGCAGGGTGTGAACGTGATTCTTGACATGGTTGCCGGCAACTATGTCGCGAAGGAAATCGAGTGTCTGAGCGAGGATGGCCGCCTGGTCATCATTGGTGTGCAGGGCGGTGTCAAGAGCGAAATCAATGCTGGTCTGGTGTTGCGTCGTCGCCTGACGGTCACCGGATCGACTTTGCGGCCGCGGCCCGTCGCTTTCAAGGAAGCGATTGCGCAAGCCTGCCGCAAGCAAGTCTGGCCGCTGCTTGAAAGCGGCGGCATCAAGCCTGTCATTCACAGCACCTTTGCTGCAATGGATGCTGCCAAGGCGCATGCCTTGATGGAGTCCAACACACATGTCGGAAAAATTGTCTTGACTTGGGGTAGGGCATGAAGAAAAAGCTGATTGCTGGCAACTGGAAAATGAATGGTGGCCTGGCGGCCAACGAAGCATTGATCAGGAGCCTCCTGGCCGGGCTCGGAACGCCCGCTTGTCGCGTCGCCGTGTGCGTGCCATCGGCGTACTTGGCGCAGTGCCATTCGCTGTTGAGCGGGACCGGGATTGATCTCGGCGCCCAGGATGTTTCCCAGCACGAAGTCGGTGCTTTCACTGGCGAAATCTCCTGTGCCATGTTGAAGGAATTTGGCGCACGCTACTGCCTGGTAGGGCACTCCGAGCGTCGCCAATACCATTCGGAAACCGACACGGTTGTTGCGCTCAAGGCGCAACGTGCTCTGGCCAATGGCATTACACCGGTTGTGTGTGTAGGCGAGACACTGGCAGAACGAGAGGCAGGCCGGACCGAAGAAGTGGTCAAGCGCCAGCTGGCGGCGGTGATTCACGCCAATGGCCACTGCATCAGTGAAATTGTTCTGGCCTATGAGCCAGTGTGGGCCATTGGTACCGGCAAGACCGCCAGCGCCGAACAAGCTCAGCAAGTGCACGCTGTCCTGCGCGCGCAACTGAAGGCAGCATCCAGCCATGCCGACCGCATCCTGCTGCTTTACGGTGGCAGCATGAATGCAAGCAATGCGGCGCAGTTGCTGGCTCAGCCTGATATTGATGGTGGCCTGATCGGTGGCGCGTCATTGAAGGCACCCGATTTTTTATCCATCATTGCCTCGGCAGCTTGATCCGCACTGAGGTCGTTACTTGTTCAGGAGTTCTCCATGAGTATTTTTCTATCCATTCTCCTTGTGGTCCAGATGATTTCAGCGGTCGCCATGATCGGACTGATTCTGGTACAGCACGGCAAGGGTGCCGACATGGGGGCCGCTTTCGGCAGCGGTGGCTCGGGCAGTCTGTTCGGCGCCAGCGGCAGTGCCAACTTTCTCTCGCGTACCACCGCTGTGCTGGCGACAGTGTTCTTTGTCTGCACCTTGGCTCTGGCCTATTTCGGATCGGTGCGCCCGGCGGCAAGTTCTGGCAGTGTGCTGGAAAATGCGGCCGTCACCGCGCCTGCGCCAGCAGCCACAGCACCCGCTGTGGCCGCTTCCGGTGCGGCGCAAATTCCGTCCAAGTAATTGACGTCTGATTGCTTCGGCCGGTCCGGAATCTGACATTTTTCAGGGTAAACTCAGCCCTGTCTTGAAAGCCAAAACCGCAAGGTTCCTCACGCAATCCAGACAGCAAAAAACCGCCTTCGTGGTGAAATT
>CAZZLB010000603.1:0-2206 GCA_964654655.1 uncultured Rhodoferax sp.
TGACGGGCGCATCGGCGTCTATGCTTCCTGCGCGTTTGGGATATGGTTTGCGAAGCGGCTCTATGCGGCGGCGCATTTCGTCGTCGAGTGGCATTAGATAGCGGTGTTTTGGTGGCCGATGAATACGTTTTGCGTTGGCGTCCACGTTGGCACGAAGCCATGGAATGGCTTGCCCCCCCTGCCGTATCTGGAATGAAGCGTCTTTGCGTGTACTTCTACACCATTGACTATGTAGCAATCTCCGGTTGAATCATAATCGCCGGTATAGACCCAACCAGCGGCTTGATATATTCCTCCGTGGTGTCCTTCGCGTGTATCTGCAAAAGAAATTATCATCCTCAATTTATGATTCTTTGCTTTCAACATTTTTACTGCGATTGAAAGAATCCGACTTGTGGGCGTTTTGTGTTCTCCCAACGCAACGCGAACACACTCGACAATCTCGAAATTTCGAGCCAGTCCGTACTGTGCGCCATTAGTTGAACCCGCCGCGCCTAGTCCGAAAATAACCGCACCGATAAATCTACCGTCCTCCCATGCCCCTATCGTATTTAGTTTGAAAACTGGCATCCTTTTGGAATAGTGCCAACGCATGACCGCATGACGTGCGGCTTGATGGCTACACCAATCCAGTTTCAATTCAGGTCGTGAACTCATGGCCGCATTTCGGACACGTCACCGGCTTCTTTTGGTCGAGCCGACCTTGTTCGTCTTGATTAACTGGTGAGAAGATTCCAAGCTCCGATTCATCAAATCCAAACCCTACCAAATCGGCTACGTCAATCTCCGGTAAATTAGCCAGCGCATCAAAATCAAACTCGCCTGCTACGTTCTTATTTAAGCGCACGTTCAACTCAATCATGTCTTTTTGCGATAACGCCCGGTCAGGCACATAACAATCGGCTTCAGCTATGCCTTGCGCTAATAGCACTTGATACCGAGCATGACCGCCAATTAGCAAACCATCCGGCTGACAAACTAGCGGCTCGGCCAAACCAAACTTGGCGATGCTCTTAGTCAGATCGGCAAGCGGCTTTTCCATTATCCGACGCGGATTGTGTTCAAATGGCCGCAGTTCAGATAGCCTGCGACGCTCTAGCTTCCATTGTGGTATTTTTGTCATAAATCGTCAGGCGAAACAATGCTGTAAAGTTTAATCGGAGCACCGTCTTTCCCGCTAACTTCGAGGCTCTCAACTGGTTTTCCGAAGCCGTAGGCCAATAACACCTTCGGGTCGTCTTTGGCGAGACGCTGGACGATAACATCAAGTTGAGTCTTAACATTAGTCGTGCCTAATTTTTGATTGATCTCGGCGGCTTGTGGATGCGGCGAATCGAAAAAGCCCCGCAGGTATTCGTTGAACTTAAAAAACGACGCAGGCCTGCCGCTGGGGTTGCCGGACTTGCCTTTAACAAAAGGCCGACCAACAACCCTTTTCCTCTTGCTGTTAGCAGTATTATCAGCACATTGATCCATGTGGAGTTTTACTGGCACAGCTTTCTAAAAAAAACAAGGCTCGTGAGCCTAAACGACTAAAGCGTCCAAAACAACAACATAACCCCCCCTTTTTGTTTTGCCCCCTTTTGTTTTGCGTTTTTTTGCTCCATTTCCAAAAACTATTTTGTTCAAAATCGCCAATGTTTATAGGGGTTTCGTGAGGGTCACGAAAATAAATGAAAATAATTGTTTACAAACTTCTTAGCTAAGGCTATGTTTGAGCCATGAAAACAAACAACACATCGAAGTCCGAAACGAAATGCAAACTCTGCGGCTGCCTAGCCAATGCCGCCCACCTCGCCGGTCGCGCCCACAAGGCTGCGGTAAAAGCGAAGCAGATGGAAAAAGAGGGCTACACACGGCTGGCCGCAGAACCGTTCTCGCGGAAGCCGTTAATACTAACCGCCGAGACCGGATCAGTGTCGGGCGGGAAATGGCAGGCCGGTAGGATGGTCAGCGAAATTTGGATGTCGCCGGTGCTGACGAAACTCGTCCAGCAAGAGATCGCCGCCGGCATTGCTGCGGAACTCTACCGTCAGCGTCGCGCCACCGAGGCTAAAAAAGCGACAGCGACCGCAACAGTCGTCCCCGCCAGCACGACTCGCGCAGCGTGGATCGCGGCGGGACGATTCCACCCCGCCCCGGCCGAAATACTCGCCGAAAAGCAGGCCAGCGGCCTGACTTGGGCGCAATACGAGAGCATCGGGCA
>CAZZLB010000604.1:0-2204 GCA_964654655.1 uncultured Rhodoferax sp.
TGGAGCGGCATGAAATTCTGGCCACCGTGAAAATACAACCGGGTGAAGGTGCCCAGCGCGCCTTGGAGGAACTTGTTCGACGAGTCCGGCACAAGTTGAGACGAGCCACCGGCCAGCCCCCGCCGATCCTTACGCACTACGGCCTGGGCTACGCATTTGCCGATCAGATCGTGCTTGTGGGCTGACTGAGCGAAGACCGAAGGGACGGCGGGCTACACGGAGTGGGGAGGAAGGAATTGACTTGTGTATTCGCTATTCGCGAATAGCGTATTTCCATGGTCGCCAAGTCACTGGACGTGCTGGTCGCGCTCAAGCTCACCTTGGGCGGGCTGCGGCATTCCTACGCGGATTTGGCTGTCCAACTTGGGCTCAGTGCGTCTGAGGTGCATGCTGCTGTGCGTCGGCTCATCGAAGCGCGCTTGGTTGACCCGACCACGAAGGACATCCGCTGCGAGGCTTTGCGCAACTATCTCGTGCATGGTGTGCCGCACGCGTTTCCAGCCCGACTGCAGGACATCACCCGCGGTATGCCGACCGCGTGGGCGGCTCCCGTCATGGTGCAAACGACGGTGGGCGGGGACCAAACTCCACCCGTTTGGCCTGATCCGGACGGCACGGTGCAGGGTGCCGCGGTGGAGCCCCTTTACCGCAGCGTGCCGCAGGCGGCGCGCCGTGATCCGGAGCTCTACGCCTTGCTCGCGTGGGTCGATGCCTTGCGGATCGGCCGTGCCCGTGAACGCAGCTTCGCCGAGAAGGCCATCAGTCAGCGTTTGAAATCCGATGTCGCAGCCTAACATTGCGGCGATGCGAACGGTCGCAGACCGTCTGGAGCAAGTGGGGTTGGACTATGCTTTTGTCGGCGGCTCGATCGTGAATTTGCTCCTCGATCATCCGGCCCTGTCGCCGGCCCGCCCGACGGACGATGTCGATGTTATCGTGGAGGCGGTGACCTCTCGCCGGCACTCCGAGGTGGAAGCGGCGCTGCGGCGCGTGGGCTTCGCGCACGACATGCGGGAAAACGCCCCGCGGTGTCGCTGGGTGCTGGGCGGTCTGACGGTCGACATCATGCCGACGGATGGGGCGCTCCTCGGGCTCAATACCGCCTGGTTCAAGGAAGCGCTTGCGACCGCCACGGACTTGTTTGTAGCCGGCACGAGCTTGCGGCTGATTTCCCCCGTCGCGTTTATCGTCACCAAGCACGTTGCCTTCTGCGACCGCGGCGACGGTGACTTCTACGCGAGTCACGATTTGGAGGACCTGATCACGGTCGTAGACGGTCGCGAGCAGATCGCGGACGAGGTGGATCGCGCACCGATAGGGTTGCGCAATTACGTGCGCGATGCGGTGCGCGCCTGGCGTACCTCTCGCGGCGCTTCGACTTCGACGGTGCCACCCTGCACAAGGCGATACACGCGACTTTCTCGCGCAGGCAGACGGCGCTGGGTGACCAGCCGCCCTATCCGCTGACGGACGACTTTGCCCAAGATGCAACGAAGCAAACCCAGTGGAGTGCGTTTCTGCGACGCAACGGATTGACCGGACCACCGCTCAATTTCGCAAAGGTCGTCGCCTTACTTCGACAATTTCTTGTTCCCATCGTGCGCGCCGATCGAAACGCGATCCGATGGAATCCGACCGAGGGATGGCGACAATGACAGGTGCGTCTTTGAACCCACGATTGTGATACCTCTGGAAGCCAGCCCTGAAAGATTTGCCAGCCGCGTGTTTTTCGCTTGTCCGCGCTGCATCGGTCTGCATCTTTCTGCCTGTTCTAAACCACTCACAATCAATCTAAAGGCCCTTGTCATCAGGCTTTTCGATTGTTGGGCCCGAGGCGATTCGAATCCCTCCCTCTCCGCCAGATTCCTTCCAATTCAAACCTGAGGCGATTGATTTAAGCGGGCTAGCGCCTAGGTTAGCGCTGAGTCACTTACGCGATCACGCGTTTTCTGAACTTAAACCAGTGTTAGAATTGACCCCGAAATTGCGCCCATCCGTTTTCGCAATGGAAAAGCGCGGATTTAAGAATTGTAAAAAATCGCGGTCGCCGGTCGGGTCCGGAATCCAAACTCGGAGTCAACAAGCAGCACCGCCAAATGCGTCAAACTGCGGCCTCGTCGGCAGGTAGCTACTAGGTTGGCAATCGCCAGACAGGCTGTGCCAAGGTAGTGTCCGAAAAGTTCAGCAAAAAGACGGATCATGGT
>CAZZLB010000605.1:0-2193 GCA_964654655.1 uncultured Rhodoferax sp.
TATCGTTCTTAAATTTTAAGGCGAGCTAAAATTATTGATTGCAAAATCACCTTCAATGATTGTATAGATCGATTCTAATGACACCAGAAAATATTACCAAAATTTTAGACAGCATTCAACCAGAGCTTCAAAAGATCGAAGATCCAAATACAAAACGAGTCATAGCTGTCCAATTGAACCTGATAGAGATGTTAGCATCTGATAATGCCAGGTTAAAACACGAGAATCAGCTTCATAAAGATGAGATTAATCGACTCAAAGGCGAACAAGGTAAGCCTGAAATCAAGCCAAATACTAAAAAGGATGGTGATATTTCTTCCGACCATGAACGCAAGGATGCAGAGAAATCAGATGGTGAGAAATCGACTCAGGTAGGTTTCAAATTTGATAAAGGCTCTTTGGAAAAACTTAAAGAACAACGGCTGCCATTAGAATTGCTCGAGCAATTAGACAGGTTGAATGGAAAGAAGTATTGCAGTGAAAAAGAATTTGTGGCGGCAGTGGAAGCCGAAATAGGCAAGGAGTTAACAGATCAGTATGTGGCTTTGCTCGTCAAATATGCCCGCTATAAACGAAGAAATCGCAACCCGAAATTGCCTGATATAAAAATAGATCGTGAGGAAAAGTGTCTCGTTGATAAGGGGCGATTACCTGATGACGCTGAGTTTAAAGGGTATGAAGATAAAGTTGTTCAAGACTTGCTCATCAAGACGGATAATGTCAAATTTAAACGAGAAATATATTATTCTGCCTCTTTGAAAAAAACCTTTCTTGGAGATATTCCTAAAGGTTATGAAAAAGACTTTGGACCCCATCTCAATGCCCATATAATATCGTTGAAATATGTGAATAACATGTCGATTCCCAAGATAGAGGAGTTTTTAAACAATTTTGGAATCAGTATCTCAAGGAGTTATATTTCAGAAAGGCTGACCAAGGAAGAGCATGTGGGTGTTTTTCACGATGAAAAGTCTGATATGTATAAGAGTGCTCTGGAGGTCAGCAGTTATCAGCAAATTGATGATACATGCAGCCGGGTAGATGGTCGGAACTGGTATACACATATTGTCTGTAATCCTTTTTACACCGCATTTTTTACTACAGAACGCAAAGATCGTTTGACGGTATTAGATGTGCTGCGCAATTTTGAACCAAGAAGCTTTCTGTTTAATGAGGAAACCTTTGACTTGCTTAAAAAGCTCAAGGTTTCGAAAAAAAATTTTCTTGTGTTGAATGGCGCTACACCAGAGAACGTCCTAACAGAGGATGAGATACTTGCCTTTCTGTCCGATGTTTTTCCCGATCTCTGCAAAGGAAGCCTCCAACACACCAAAATCATGGAAGCGGCTGCGATTGCAAGTTATCATAAGGAGACCGGAATGCCAATCGTTGAGCTGTTAGTGTGTGATGATGCTCCCCAGTTTAAACTCCTGACCTGCTTACTGTCGCTTTGTTGGGTGCATGATGGGAGACATTATAAACGGTTAAGTCCGATTGTGCCAGTGCATCAAGAACAATTGACTGCGTTTATGGAACGCTACTGGAAGTATTACAAAGAATTGTTTAATTACAAGCGCAATCCAACTACTGAAAAAGCCGATTTGCTGTCCGCTGAATTTGATATTTTATTTTCGACAAAAACTGGATACGATGATTTGGATGAAAGAATTGCAAAAAGTAAGGCGAAGAAAGATGAGTTACTCACAGTATTAGAACATCCTGAGATTCCTTTACATAATAATCTTTCTGAGAATGGAGCCAGAATTCAGAAGCGCCGAGAGGATGTGAGCCTTCACACAAAAAGCAAAGAGGGAACGCGGGCCAAAGATACGATGATGAGTGTTGTTGCATCATGTAAAAAACTTGGTGTGAGTGCATACCAGTTTATTTATGATCGTGTAACCCAGACCTTTGCATTGCCATCTCTTGCTCAATTGATCAGAGAAAAAACTAACACCGAACCAGTATACAACGATAATAGTTAGATAGTTAATCGAAGTTGTATATGGAATAAGTATTTTCGAGAGGCTTGATTATCACTTTGCTCAAATGTGCTACCGGTTACCCGTCAAGCGGTTACCGATAACCTTGAACAAAGATGTGACCAAGCCTTTGTTGCTTTTTGTTTGATGTTAGTGTGAGCGTGATCTCGATAAATGATGTTTCATATTTCACGATATTTAAGGGAAGGAA
>CAZZLB010000606.1:0-2177 GCA_964654655.1 uncultured Rhodoferax sp.
TCGTTCGCACGCCAGCACCAGTTCGCCGCGGGAGAGTTCGGCTTCGATCAACAGGCGCGGCAACAACGCCAGACCCAAGCCCTGCGCTGCGGCAGCAGCGGTCATCGAAAACAGCTCGTAGCGTGGACCAGCCAAGACTCTTGGCGCGCTAACGCCGAGCGCGTCCAACCATTGCCGCCAGGCGTTGGGCCGCGTGCTTTGGTGCAAAAGCGGCAATTGCGCCAGCGACTCGGGGCTGAGCGAGCGCTGCCCTCCCAGCAATTGTGGGCTGCCCACAGGTACCATCTCCTCGTCGAACAGTCGCACGGAGCGTGTGCCGGGCCAATTGGCAAGCTGCTCTTGTGTGCCCGCGTGCAAGGCTGCGTCGAAACCCGTGTCGGCAAACAGGAAGGGGCGGGTGCGTGTTTCGATGTGCACCGTGATTTCGGGATGCAGTGCAGCGAATTCTGGCAAACGAGGTATCAGCCAACGGGTCGCAAACGTCGGCACTGCAGCCAAGTGGACGCTGCCGCCGCTGCCGTGAGTGGACATCACGTCGAGCGTATTCAGCTCCAGCGCCTCCAGGCGCGGCGCGACTTGCGCCGCGTATTGCGCGCCGCGCTCAGTCAGGGCGACGCCGTGGCGCGTGCGACGAAACAGTGTGACACCAAGAAATTCCTCCAAGCCAGTGATTTGCCGCGACACGGCGCTTTGTGTCATCGCCAACTCCTGGGCTGCACGTGTGTAGCTCTCGTGCCGGGCTGCTGCCTCAAGACAGGCAAGGGCCTGCAAAGATGGGATTTTTCTGCGCATGATGTGCTGAATATACACAACACGTAGAAAAAGGTGATGAAAATGAAACCTAAACTACTATAAATATGATCGAAACGCATACCTAAGTGCGAATAAGTCGTTTGCTACACGAGCCCAGCCTACGTTACCATGCCCTTCAACCGCAATCGAATTTGTGGACCATCCACTGACCTTATCGGAGACTCCTCATGGCCCACGCGCCCTTCAAATGGCAAGACCCCTTTTTGCTCGATTCCCAGCTCCGCGACGACGAGCGCATGGTGCGCGACGCGGCGGCGGCTTACTGCCATCGCAAATTGCAGCCGCGGGTGATCGAAGACTTTCGCAGCGGTACGATTGAGACGGCAATCTTTCGCGAAATGGGCGAGCTCGGAATGCTTGGCCCGACGATTCCCGCGACCTATGGCGGACCGGGACTCAACTATGTTGCTTACGGCCTGATCGCGCGCGAAATCGAGCGTGTCGACTCAAGCTATCGCACGGTGATGAGCGTGCAGAGTTCGCTTGTGATGGTGCCCATTTTCGACTTTGGCACCGAGGCACAACGTCAAAAGTACCTGCCCAAACTGGCCACCGGCGAATGGATTGGCTGCTTTGGTCTGACCGAACCCGACCATGGCTCGGATCCCGGCTCGATGGCTACACGCGCCCAGAAAGTGGCTGGTGGCTACAAGCTCTCAGGCTCCAAGATGTGGATATCGAACAGCCCGATTGCTGACGTCTTTGTGGTCTGGGCCAAGGAAGTTTCGGAATCCGGCAAGGTGGGTCCGATTCGCGGCTTTGTGCTGGACAAGGGGGCTGCCGGTTTGAGCGCGCCAGCAATCGACGGCAAGGTGGGCTTGCGTGCCAGCATTACGGGCGAAATCGTTATGGACGGGGTCTTCTGCCCGGAAGAAAACGCCTTTCCTGAAGTGCGGGGTCTGAAAGGTCCGTTCACCTGCCTGAACTCGGCACGCTATGGCATTGCCTGGGGCGCTTTGGGCGCGGCCGAAGACTGCTGGCTGCGAGCTCGCCAGTATGTGCTGGAGCGCAAGCAGTTTGGCCGGCCCCTGGCAGCCAACCAGCTGATCCAGAAGAAGCTGGCCGACATGCAGACCGAGATCGCGCTGGGCCTGCAAGGCTGCCTGCGGCTGGGTCGCATGAAGGACGAAGGCACGGCCTCGGTCGAGATCACATCGATCCTCAAGCGCAACTCCTGCGGCAAGGCGCTCGATGTGGCCCGTCTGGCGCGCGACATGATGGGAGGCAACGGCATTTCCGATGAGTTTGGCGTGGCGCGGCATCTGGTGAATCTGGAAGTCGTGAATACCTACGAAGGCACGCATGACATTCATGCCCTGATTCTGGGTCGGGCTCAGACGGGTATTGCGGCTTTTGGCAACTGA
>CAZZLB010000607.1:0-2173 GCA_964654655.1 uncultured Rhodoferax sp.
TGTCGAAATCCTCAAGCGCCTGCTGGCACTCAATCTGCAGCTCTCAGACAACCATGTGTAGAATCGAGCGCTTGGTAACAACATTAATGCCGAGGAGTCAGCAATGAAGCCGAATTTCTGGACCACTGCGGCTTGTGCCGCGATCGCTCTGCCAGCTCTCGCAGCCGACGTCAGCTACCGCGCCGATGTTGCTCCCCTGCTCAAGGCCCAGTGCGCCGAGTGCCACTTTGCTGCCGCTGGCGCGCCAACGCTACAGGAATTTGATCTGGCCAAAGACAAATACACCAAGGACAAGACAGGACCGCGCCTGGATACCTACGAAAATCTGTTGATCCTGATCGCCTACCCGGATTCAGGCGCTTTCATGCGCCGTCTGGACGATGGCAGCAGCCCCCACGCCGGTGGCAAACCCGGCAATATGTACAAGTACCTGGGCGAGACCGATGCCGAGCGAGCCAAGAACCTGGCGACGCTCAAAGCCTGGGTCGGCGAGGGTGGCTGGAACCTGAACCGCTGGAAGGCCCGCGGTGATGTGCCTGCGGTCACCAAGGAACAAGTCGACAAGCTGGTTCTGAAGTACTGAGCTGGCGCGCTCTCAATCTTCGCGCTCGGCCGTCGCGGCCCGGATCACAACACCGGAGCGCTGGCGAATCTTGCGCGCCGGAAAGGCGACGTTGCGCTCGATCCAGTTCTTGAACTTGATGGCCTGCGAGCTGTGCGCCTTGGCCAGATGTGCCATCAATGCATCGTCACGCAGATAGCCTTTTTGCGACTCGCCGATGCATTGATGCCCGCTGGGATACAGATGGGCCAGTGCTTCATCGCTGGCAAGTTGCCCGACGATTTCGCGCACCCTCGCGGTAGGAATCCAGCGGCAGTGATCATCGTCCTCCACCACCTCCAGCGTGTGGTTCTGAAACTGATAGTACTTGCCACTCAGCGGCTCGAGCACGGCACGGCGCATTTGCCAACCCATTTCAGCGAGTAGATCAACAACAATGCGCTGAAACATCATGCGGGCCAAATAGATCTCGAAAAACCACACGCCGGGTCCCAGCAGATCCTTTAACAGCCAGTAATAGAAGATGCATACGGCGCTGGATCTGCAAATCCGCCACGGCAGCGTTGCGGTGCCGTCATCAAAACAGAGACCGGTGAGCCAGTGCAGAAAGCGCCCGACCGGCTTGCTGCGGTCGAAATTGCTGGGGCGGCGGATTTCGTACATGGCGCCCATTATCACTTTGCACCCCGGAGCGTTCTACACTGTTGCTTTTACTTCAGCGCCTCACATGACTTACTGCGTCGCCATCAAACTCAATGCCGGGCTGGTCTTTCTGTCCGACTCGCGTACCAACGCCGGGCTGGACCAGATCAGCACTTTCCGCAAAATGATTGTTTACGAGAAGCCAGGCGACCGCTTCATGGTGCTGCTGTCGGCGGGCAACCTGAGCATTTCGCAGTCGGTGCGCGAAATCCTGCAGGTCGAGCAACTCAAGGAGCACGAAGACAGCGACCCGATCACGATCTGGAATGCCAAAAGCATGTTCGATGCGGCACGCGTGCTGGGTTCGGCCATTCGCCATGTCTATGAGCGCGACGCCGCTTCACTGAAACAGGCCGGCGTCGAGTTCAATGTTTCACTCATCTTTGGTGGTCAGATCCAGGGTGAAGGCATGCGCTTGTTCCAGGTCTACTCGGCCGGCAATTTCATCGAAGCGACGCCCGAGACGCCTTACTTCCAGGTCGGCGAATCCAAGTACGGCAAACCGGTGCTGGACCGCGTCATCACGCCCACCACGCCTCTGGACGAAGCGGCCAAATGCGCTCTGGTGTCGATGGACTCCACCCTCAAATCGAATCTGTCCGTCGGATTGCCGCTGGACATGGTGATCTACCAGGCCAACGAGTTCCAGACCGACAAGGTGGTCTGCATCGACGAGAACAACCCCTACTTCCGCATGCTGCACAGCAGTTGGGGACACAAGCTGCGCGAAGTGTTTGACAGCATCGAAGACCCGATGTGGAACGGCGAGCAGACCACGGTGCCGCTGCTGACCCAATCAGGGCGCAGCCAGCCCCTGAAGAAGATCAGCACGCCGCAGGAGAGGTTGATATGAGGTTTTTGGGGTCAGAGCCCAAATTCGCCGAGCCTTCGGCTCGCCCGCAGGGTGCG
>CAZZLB010000608.1:0-2152 GCA_964654655.1 uncultured Rhodoferax sp.
CGCCAACGCCGAATAATGCTGAAGATGACTTCAAGAAACGGAAAACCACACACCAGCAATGGTGCCCAGGCCGATACATCCGGGTGCCGACCCAGCAGCAGCACAGCCAACCAGGCTACCGCAAATCCAAGAAAATAGGCGCCGCCATCGCCCAGGAACAATTTGCCCAGTGGCCAATTGAGAAAGCCAAATCCCAGCACGACACTAACCAGAATGAGGCAGGTTTGCGTCAAGTCGACATCACCGAGCGCGCCAGCCATCAGTGCAAAAGCGCCCAGAATGATGATGATGGTGCCTGCGGCCAAGCCGTTGAATCCATCGATGATGTTGATGGCGTTGGCCACGCCGCCCACGGCAAAGGCAGTAAACGCCACTGACAGCACGGTAAAGCCAAGCAACCAGTCCAGACCCGGGACATTGACGTCGGTGATGGACTGACCGGTAATGGCCCAGCCCAGCATCCCCGACGCCATGGTGGCAAGCAAGCGCATGGAGATCGAAACACGCTTGGTCAGGTCTTCTGCGAGGCCAAACGCAAAGGCCGGAATGCCCGCCAGCAACAGCGGGCCCAGAATAGCCTGCAGGGCAGCAGAAGCAAACGCCCATGCCACCACGCACCCCAGCATCACAGCTACCCCACCGATGCGCGGCGTAGCTTCTGTGTGGAATTTTTGCACGCCGAAGGTGCTGTCGTTGCTATAGTGGCCGTGCCAATCTTGCGTACCAACCACGGCCAATCCAGACAGCAACGCGACCGCCAAGGCCAGCAACAAAATTGATGAAAACTGCATCCCTTTTTCCCTTGCCAAGGCGTTTTCCGCCTAGCTGTATGTGTTGGCAATAGTAGCAGGTTTTCTTAGTCAACGCTAGTCAGATTGACAAAGGCATTTTTGATTCTGCCGGTGTTGCTCTCAAAGTAAGCCGAGCTGTTTCGGTCGCGGTTAAAGGTTTGTACCAGTGGGTCGCCCATCTTTGGAATTTCTCCGTAGCCGGCGGTCAGGCGGTTGTCATTGGCATTGATCTTGGACTCGATGGTGTAAGTCCACTGGTTGGCACCGCGCAGTCCAAAGTGCTCAAAGCCGCTGCTCTTGCGCCCGCTTAAGGGGGTAATGAACTGGATGCCGGCAAAGGACACAAGCGGCTCGGCCTCGCGCATGCGCGAACGCTTGATGTAGATCTGCAAGGTGATATCGCCGTGCCAGAACTTTTGGCCCAACAAAAAACCGTTGTCGCCACCCCAGAATCGGCCGTTGGTAAGCTCGGTGCTGGTCTTTTGCGCATCGTCGTAAACGTAGCGGTAGTTCAGCAGGTGGTATTGTTTTTCGTTGTTGAAGCTCACCGCATCGTTCTTGAAACTGCCAGCGGTCAGGGTTAGTTTGTGGCGGCCATTGCTGCTCTGGCTGTTGGTCTCGATCTGGCTGCCGTCCCACACGTTGTAGGCCATGCCGGTGCTCAGGCGGACCTGCGTGTTGATAGTCGGAAAGCTCAGCAGTTGATGCAACATTCTTCTGGAGGTGACGGACTTCAGGCGCGAGGCGCTGAATGGGCCGCCGTTTTCAAAATTGGCGGTTCTGTAGTCCAGCGGGTGAATGTGGTTGACGTCGGTATAAGCGCCTTGCCAGAGCGGCAACACGGTGTTGACGTTCATGCCCAGGTCAATGTCGAAGACGCCGTATTCGGTGCCTATGGTCGAGACGAGCGTCGGCGAGAGAATGATCTCGGGCCTGAAGTGCCAGCGTGAGCCCTCGCTCCAGGCAACTTCGGAATCATCGTAATTCTGGTTGCTGAGAGACTTGATTTCAAACCTGTCGCACCAGTCGTCGGCTTCCAGCCATTTCTTGACGCAGGCAGCATTGGCGCGTATCAGCAGTTGCCTGAGGCCCCGACTGCTGAGGATCAGCTCGAAGTACTGGCCGCTCTCGGCATGGGCCGCAGTGACCAAGCCCAGCGCCACACCGGCGGCGTCCAGAATGTTGCCGTGGTAGGCGGTGTTTTCAAGCTCTACGACCACAGCGCCGGAGGCGGATTTACCGACCCTGGGGTTGTAGAAGCCGTTTTTGTTCAACGCTGCAACCAGCTCTTGGGGTGTGATCTTGGGCAGCAAGCGGCTCGGGGTTGGGGTGCTGGTGGACTTGGGTTTTTGGATGCTGTC
>CAZZLB010000609.1:0-2152 GCA_964654655.1 uncultured Rhodoferax sp.
TCAACGTCGCCTCGGTGCACGGCCTGGTTGCATCGGCCGAAAAATCCGCCTACGTCACGGCCAAGCACGGGGTGGTCGGGCTGACCAAAGTGACGGCGCTGGAAAACGCAACCAGCGGCATCACCTGCAACGCCATCTGCCCGGGCTGGGTGCTCACACCCCTGGTCCAAAAACAGGTCGATGCCAAAGCCGCGGCGCTGGGATTGTCAGATGCCGATGCGATCAAACTGCTGCTCGGAGAGAAAGAGCCCTCACAGCAATTCACCACGCCGGAAGAACTGGGCGAACTGGCGCTCTTCTTCTGCTCACCTGCGGGCAACAATGTGCGCGGTGTGGCCTGGAACATGGATGGCGGCTGGACCGCGCAATAGCGTTGCAAGGGGGCTTGGCATGTCACAGTTTTCTTTCGAAACCGCACCCAGAATCCTGTGCGAACAGGGCGGTGCCGATCGGCTCGGTGAGGTGGCGATCGGGCTCGGAATTTCGCACGTCTTTCTGGTGACGGACGCGGGTCTGGTCAAGGCCGGGATGATGGTCGGTGCCCTGGCCTCACTGGCCCGGGTCAAGGTTCAGGTGACGGTGTTTTCCGATGTTCAGGCCGACCCACCGGAACACGTTGTCGAGGCGGCCGTTGCCGCCGCGCGCAAGGCGGGCGCGGATGGTGTGGTCGGATTCGGTGGTGGCAGTTCCCTGGACAGCGCCAAGCTGGTGGCACTGCTGGTACGCACACCCCAGGCGCTACCCGATATTTACGGGATCGGCCTGGCACGGGGTCCGCGCCTGCCGCTGATCCAGGTGCCAACCACCGCCGGGACCGGGTCCGAGGTGACCCCGATTTCGATCCTGACCACGCCGAGTCACGAGAAAAAGGGCGTGGTGTCCCCCCTGCTGTATCCGGATCTGGCGCTGCTGGACAGCCGGCTGACCCTGGGTTTGCCCGCTGCTGTCACCGCCATGACCGGCGTGGATGCGATGGTGCATGCGGTGGAAGCATTCAGCACACGGCTGAAGAAAAATCCGCTGTCCGATGCACTGGCACTGAAGGCGCTGCAATTGCTCTACGCCAACCTGCCGCTGGCGGTCAGTGACGGCAAGGACCCGATCGTGCGCGAGAACATGCTGATCGGTTCGCTCTTCGCCGGCATGGCCTTCGCCAATGCGCCGGTGGCTGCCGTGCACGCGCTGGCCTACCCGCTGGGCGGTCACTACGGTCTGCCGCATGGCCTGTCCAATTCGCTGGTCTTCGTGCCGGTGTTGAAGTTCAATCTGCCGGTGGCGCAGGCGCACTACGCTCAGCTGGGCCGCGCCATCCTGCCGCAACTGGCTGCTGCCAGCGACGACGAAGCCGCGAGCGCCTTTGTTGCAGCCATGAGCGATTGTGTTGCCGCCATGCCTTATGCCCAGTCCTTGCGTGCCGCCGGTGTCAAGCAGGAGGATTTGCCCATGCTGGCACAGGACGCCATGAAGATCGGACGCCTGCTGGTCAACAATCCGCGCGACGTCACGCTGGAGGATGCGCTGGCCCTGTACCAGGCTGCCTTTTGACACAGATCGCGTCAAACCCCTATTTCAGCTGCACGGAACCAGATACTGTCACGACGACCGAGGTCTTGCCGGCCTCCACCGGAAGCGCCGCGTCGGCAGCGCCTGCCCGAACCTCCATCGCCAGCAGGCGGGGTCGCGGTGCCAAGCCCTGGTCATGGGCATTCACGCTGACTTCCCGCAGCGTGTAGCCGGTAAAACCAAAACTTCGGCTGATGTCGGTGGCCCTGGTCTTGAAGCGTTCGATCGCCATGCTTTGCGCTTCGCCTTCCACTTTGGCGCGTTGATCGCGGCTCAGACCGAAGGCAACGGCGCTCACGGTGAGCGTCTGTATCTTTCCTGCCGCGGCGCTGATACGGGCGAAATCACGTCCTTCGAGGACCAGTTCGGCGGATCCTTGCCAGCCCGCGGATTTGCCGTCACGGCCATAACGCGGTGTCAGGCTGAAGTGGCCGGTGCGTACATCAAGCAGGCCGGCCTGGGCCGCTTTGCGTGCTTCTGCCAGTACTGCGTCGATCGACGTCTTTAGCTGGCTCTGCAAAAGGGCCGCGTCGGCACCATCGCGTGTTGTGCTCATGACAATCGACAGCAGGTCCTGCTGCACTTCGAC
>CAZZLB010000610.1:0-2152 GCA_964654655.1 uncultured Rhodoferax sp.
TGGTTGGTGAGCCGCTGCCCGTGCCTGATGGTGCCATCGGCATTTATGTCAGTGAGGCCATGCTGGATCTGCACGGCGCCCGCGTCGGCGCAGAGTTCGCACCACTCGCAAGGGCTTTCGTGGCTCTGACAACGAACGGGCCATCATCTGGCAACACATTTTTCGTCGCTGGTGTCTGGCGCGACTATGCACATCAGGGCGGCGCCATCGCCATCGACAAGGTCGTGTTCGAGCACCTCACTGGCGACCGTCGTGCCAATGACCTGGCACTCTGGCTGAGTGATAAGACGCAACCCGGAGCCGTGCAACAGACCTTGCGCAGCCTGGCCGATTCATTCGATCCAGGCGCCGGCGCACTGCTTGAATTTGGCACCACGCGGCAGATTCGCGCCACGTCACTGAGAATTTTCGACCGCAGTTTTGCCGTCACCTACTGGCTGCAGGCCGTGGCAATCGGCATCGGCCTGTTCGGCGTAGCGGCAAGCTTCAGCGCCCAGGTGCTGGCGCGGCGCAAGGAATTTGGTTTGCTTGCCCACCTGGGGTTGACACGACGCCAGATTCTGGCTCTGGTGGCACTGGAGGGTGCGGCCTGGACCACCCTGGGCGCCATCGCAGGGCTGGCACTGGGGCTGGCAGTAGCCCAAGTGCTGGTACGCGTGGTCAATCCGCAGAGCTTTCACTGGACCATGGATCTGCTTGTGCCCTGGAGTCGGCTGCTGGCCCTGTGCCTGGCTGTGGTCGCCGCCGGTACGGTGACAGCGTGGCTGTCGGGTCGGGCGGCAGCGGCCAAGGACGCCGTGCTGGCAGTCAAGGAAGATTGGTAATCACCGCGCCGACAAAATAAAGGGATATTTTCCCAATTTACCGAATTTGAGTGATAATGAAGCACCGTGAGCTGTTCGTGGTCGCTTGTCCCGATGACATGCATCGAGTTTTTTGCCAGCGAACATCGAGTTTTGTTTGACCTTAACCATCAAGGAGTTACGCCATGAATCCACTACAACAAAGACTGACGCTTGGCCTGCTCGCCACCATGCTGGCGACGTTGACCGCCTGCGGCGGCGGTGGCAGCAGCGCCACAGGTGCTGCAAGCATCGTGCGAGGAGTCGCCGCCACGGGTTGGGGCATCGATAAAGGCAGCGTGACACTGGCCTGCACTGCCGGCAGCACTGCACCCGTCAGCACCAGCAGCGACGGCAGCTACAGCGTTGACGCAAGCAACGTGTCCCTGCCCTGCGTGGCTCGGGTCGATTACACCGACAGCAGAGGCAAACAGGCGCGGCTGCATTCCCTGGTCCGATCCGCTGGCACCGTCAACATCAACCCCGTCACCGACATGGTGGTGGCGTCCTTGAGCGCCACGGGCGCAGCGTCGGATGTTCAGGCCGCCGAAGTCAAGACCTACACCGAGGACCGCATCCGTACTGCAACGCAGTTGGTCAAGACCGAGCTGAATTCCAAGGGCGTGAGCACGGGTTTCCTGCCAGACGATGTGATAGGGACCAGGATGACAGCTGCCTCGAGCTCAGGCAAGGGGGATGATTACGACGCCGTGCTTGACGGGATTGCCGCCAAGACCGATGTCAAGACGATCGAAAACAACCTCAAAACCGGCCATGAGTCGGGCAAGCTCAGTACCAGTACCGGACAGGCTGGTGACGCAACGGCGGGCAAAGCGCTGTACGAAGCGTCCTGCCAAGGCTGCCATGGCCCGCGCATTCCAGACGCGACCAACGCATCAAAGATTCTCCAGGCGATCAAGGAGAACGAGGGTGACATGGGCTCTCTGGCAAGCAGCATCACCGCCACGGCGGCAGACAACATCGCAACCTATCTGGCCAACGCGATGATGGGCAGCAGCGCCGGCACCGGCACGGGAACAGCGCCCTCCACTGCCCTGACGACGCAGACCATTACCTTCACCCTGCCCGCCACGCAGACACTGGGCGCGAATGCACCAACGCTCACGGCAACGGCCAGTTCCGGTTTGCCAGTCAGCATTGCCTCCCTGACTCCTGCCGTCTGCAGCGTCAGCGCCGGCATTCTGAAAATGGTGGCAGCTGGCAATTGCACCTTGACAGCCACCCAGATCGGCAACGCGACCTTTGCTGCCGCACCCGGCAAAACCATCACCTTTTCCATCGTGGATCCA
>CAZZLB010000611.1:0-2151 GCA_964654655.1 uncultured Rhodoferax sp.
CCCGAGATAAGTCGACTGGTCGATCAGTGCGGCACGGTGCAGCAGCAGGTCGTCGTAGTAGCTGGTGAAGCCTTCAAAAAACCACAGCAGCTCGGTGTAGTTTTCATTTGCGTAGTCGAAGCGGGCGAACTCTGCAGGGCGCAGGCGCTTGACGTTCCAGGTGTGGAAATACTCGTGGCTGATCAGGCCCAGCAGCGTGGTGTAGCCCTCCGTCGATTTCTTGTCGGTGTGGCTTGCTTCAAGCTGCAGGCGCGGCAGATCCTTGCGCTTGCAGATCAGGGCAGTTGAGTTGCGATGCTCCAGGCCACCGTAACCGTCATCCACCGCATTGAGCATGAACAGGTAGTTACGCTGCGGCGGTTTGCCGCGCCAGAAGCGGATTTCGGTCTCACAAATTTTCTGCGTATCGGCCAGCAGACGCTGGCCATCAAAACCGGGTGGCGCACCGGAGACGACAAAGCGGTGCGGCACGCCGCAGGCCACAAAAGAGCCACTCCAGAACGGCCCCAGCTCCACCGGGGAATCCACCAGTTCATCGTAATCGGCGGCCAGGTAACTGCCAAAACCACGGCGGTTGACTTTTTCGGGGGTCAGGCCGGTGGCAGCGTGCCAGTCTGGCAGTGTCTTGTCCGCCAGCAGTGTCAGCCTGTGTGGCGCCTCTTCCTGGCCCAGCACCCGGAGGAACAGGCTGGTGCCATTGAAAAAGCCGCGTGTGCTGTCCAGCCAGGCGGTGCGCACCGAACTGTCAAAGGCGTAAACCTGATAGTTCAGAACCAGCGGCCTGCCCTCGGTGCACTGAACCTGCCAGCTGCACTTGTCGAGCTGTGTGATGGCCAGCAAGCGCTTGCCCTGACGTGCCTGCAGCTGTTGCAGATTCTTGGAAAATTCGCGCACCAGGTAGCTTCCCGGAATCCACACTGGCAGACTTAGCTGTTGCAGGGCAGCGGGCCGCTGGATCGTCAGGCTTACCTGGAACAGATGGGCGTGCAGATCGGCAATCCGCACCTCGTAAGCGATGGCAGCGAGCGTCATCAGTTCTTCGCATCCGTCAGGTATTTTTCAACCTGGGCTGCGGTGATGGCGCCAGGCACACGGCTGCCGTCGGCAAATATCAGGGTGGGTGTGCCGGTGATCTTGTGCTTGCGCCCGATCTCGACATTGCGTTCGATGGCGCTGATGTCGCAGCTCGCCGTGGCGGGCGCCTTGTCGCGCACCATCCAGTCCTGCCAGGTCTTGGCACGGTCTTTGGTGCACCAGATGTTCCTGGACTTTTCGTTCGAGTCGGCGCTCAGGATTGGATAGAGAAACATGTGGATCGTGACATTGTCCACTTTCTGCAGGTCGCGCTCGAAGCGCTTGCAGTAACCACAATTGGGGTCTTCAAACACCGCCAGTTTGCGTTTGCCGTTGCCGCGCACAATGGTGAAGGCGTCCTTCAGGGGCAGGGCGTCGAAGCTGATGGCGGTCAGTTTGTCGACCCGTTCTTCGGTCAGATTGCGCCGTTGCCGGGTGTCTATCAGGTTGCCCTGCAGCAGGTAGTTGCCTTCGCTGTCGGTGTAATAGATTTCGGTGCCGTTGACACGGATCTCGTACAGACCAGGCATGGCGCTCTTGCTTACCTCGTCGATCTTTTGCAGTTGCGGAATGCGCTCCGCCAGGTTTTTGCGAATGGCAGCTTCCTGGGCCAGGGTGCCAGTGACGGCAAGCAGCGCAGCAAGGGTGAAAACGGTTTTCAGGTAATTCATGTCGGTCCGATCGATACGTCAACAACCCATGGCCTGTCGCGCCACCCAAAGCTTGAGCGGGCCGCTGCGCTCGAAGCCGTTCATGCCCCAATTGCGCGCAGACTGCCAACCGGCACCCTGGCGCGAGAACAGGCGCTGCAAGCCGTCCATCGTGGCGTCCATTACCATGACTTCTGCCTTGCGTGAGCGCTCATAACGGCGCAGCAGCTTCTCGTCATCCACACTGCGCCAGTATTCACGTTGACCCAGCGTGCTGGCCAGCGCTGCCACGTCCGACAGTCCCAGATTCAAACCTTGGCCGGCCAGTGGATGCACATTGTGCGCCGCGTCGCCGGCCAGCGCCCGGGCGCCACTGGCATGTCGGCCAGCCCAGCGCGTCGCCGTGATGCAACAGGGTGTTGTCCAG
>CAZZLB010000612.1:0-2150 GCA_964654655.1 uncultured Rhodoferax sp.
AACATCTGCGCCCCTCTTTCCGCCCGTCCCTGCGCTACTCGCCTCCTCATAACGGCGTGGGACAGCCCACAACGCATGCGCCTCAGGGGTTTTCGGATATATGGGTGTTTGACTTCCCCGCCGTTGAGGCAGGGCTGAGCAGCGGAGCAGCGCTCGGATAAGGGCTGGCGTTGTCCGAGCGAAGCGAGTTTAGCCAGACCCCGAGCGGTGCGAGCAGCGCAAGGAACCGCGAAGCGGCCCTGACGTCGGCTCGCCTTTCTTTTGCTTACTTTTCTTTGGCGAAGCAAAGAAAAGTGAGTCGCCCGCCGGGGCGAAACCCGGCTTGCTGGATGATCAAAAATCATCAGAAAGACCTCGGCATGCCAAGAATGTGCTCGGCCACATAGGAATAAATCAGGTTCGTCGAGATCGGCGCCACCTGATAGAGCCGGGTCTCGCGGAACTTGCGCTCCACGTCGTATTCATTGGCAAAACCAAAGCCGCCGTGGAACTGGATGCAGGCGTTGGCGGCTTCCCAGCTCGCTTTGGCTGCCAGGTACTTGGCCATGTTCGCCTGTGCACCACAGGGCCGACCGGCATCGAACAATTCGCAAGCCTTGTAACGCATCAGGTTGGCTGCCTCCACCTCAATGTAGGCATCGGCAATCGGAAACTGCACGCCCTGGTTCTGACCGATGGGGCGTCCAAAGACAATGCGCTCGTTCACGTATTTCGTGACGCGATCCAGAAACCAGTAGCCGTCGCCAATGCATTCGGCGGCGATCAGCGTGCGCTCGGCGTTCAGACCGTCCAGTATGTACTTGAAGCCCCTGCCCTCCTGGCCTATCAGATTTTCTTCCGGGATTTCGAGGTTTTCAAAAAACAGCTCATTGGTCTCGTGGTTCACCATGTTCGGAATCGGTCGCACCGTCATGCCGCCCTTCTCCGCCTGGCGCAGATCGACCATGAAGATCGACATGCCCTCGGACTTCTTTGTCACGTCCGCCAGTGGCGTGGTGCGGGCCAGCAGAATCATCCAGTCGGAATGCTGCACGCGCGAGATCCAGACCTTCTGCCCGTTGACGACGTAACGGTCGCCCTTCTTCGCGGCTGTGGTCTTGATCTTCGTGGTGTCGGTGCCGGTCGTGGGTTCGGTCACGCCCATGGATTGCAGACGCCACTCGCCACTGGCGATCTTGGGTAGATAGTGCTCCTTCTGGGCTTTGGAGCCATGGCGCAGCAGCGTGCCCATGTTGTACATCTGACCGTGGCAGGCGCCCGAGTTGCCACCGCTGCGATTGATCTCCTCCATGATGACTGAAGCCTCCGCCAACCCAAGACCCGAGCCGCCATACTCCTGCGGGATCAGCGCGGCCATCCAGCCGGCCTTGGTCAGCGCGTCAACAAAGGCTTCCGGGTAGGCCCGCTGCTCGTCAATCCTGCGGTGGTATTCATCGGGGTACTGTGCGCACAGGGCGCGCACGGCATCCCGGATTTCCTGGTACTGGTCGGAGTCGGTCTTGATCATATGGATGCCCTGTAAGTCGCTTGTATTCAGACAAGTTCGGCTGTGCCCTGCATGGTCAGCCACCCCTCATGGTCCTGCGCCCAGAGCTGAACTGTCTTGCCGTCGGCCGAAGGCTGACCATTGAGCCGGAATGGGTGCAGGTCAAAGGTCGGTCGCACGGCCTTGAAGTTGAAACTCTTGACGAACGCGTCTGGCACGTGCCGGCGCACCAGATCCACCAGCAATGTGGCAATCAGCGGGCCATGCACGATCAAGCCAGGATAGCCCTCTACCTCGGTCACGTAGCGCCGGTCGTAGTGAATTCGGTGCCCATTGAAGGTCAGCGCCGAATAGCGGAACAGCAGCACGTCGTCGGGCACGATCTCGCGCTGCCAGGCTGCGCCCTGTTCTGCTGCAACTGGGGGTGGTACCGGGTCACCTGGCTGAGCAGCCGCGCGGTAAACGATGTCATGTTCCTCCGTCAGTGCAAGTCCCTGCGCGTTGTGTACTTCGTGCTTCACCAGCACAAACAGCAGGTCGCCAGTACGTCCTGCCTTGTGCGTGACCGATGCAATGCTCGATACGCGCCGTACCGCCTGTCCGACGAGCAAGGGAGTCGCGGGCAACCAGTGCAAGCGTCCGCCGGCCCACATGCGACGCGGCA
>CAZZLB010000613.1:0-2147 GCA_964654655.1 uncultured Rhodoferax sp.
TGAGCGGACGGAAATCGAGCTAGTCGTCTGACTCCTGTTCCCGGCCACACTCAGGGCACTTCACCGTTTCGGAATCGGGTGTCTCCACCACACCGCAACCACAATAGCAGCAGGTCTGGTTCTTCCTGAAGATGGAGTCGTAGTTCTCGCGGTAGGTTTCGGAAAAACAATTGCGCGGAGATGATCCTTTGCCGTTCATACCAAGGTTCGGATTTCAATGACCCGTTCAGCGTTTTTCGGCTTGGTGATGGTGATGATGGTTTCGACGTGGCCAAGGCTTGAAGGCGACCGGCAAGCGTCCACGTTGTAGTTCACCACCCCATTCTCGTATGAAGCGAGGAAGCTGCCAGTCCTGAGCACAACCGGCTCGCGCTGTTCCAATCGTAGTCCATGCTGTGAGTGGTTCGCCAGAAAGATTCGAGGCTGACCGGGGGACGCAATCCGCTTGTGGTCATGACCCATAGCGTATATGTCCGCCTCCACCCCTTCCGCCATCTGCTGAACCCGGTTATATGAACCACCAGCCAGTCGCGCTGCACCGGCGCCGTGATGGGCAAAGATGTCCCGAGTGAAGAACGACCCATGACATTCCATTGACAGCCGGACAAACCCGCACACCCCGAGATACTTCGCCCCAACCAGCTCGCAAATCTTCTGGTCGGAGTTAATCCCGCTGGCAAACTCGAAGTAGTGATTCCCGTTGAGCATCCCGATTATGCGCCCCTTCATAAACTTGATCTCTTTGGCGAACAACTCACACTTGGCCTTCTGAAGCTCTTGAACGTCGTTCCTGAATGTTTCGTGCATCTTGGCAGAGATGTGGCCAAGACACTCCCGCTCAGTGGTGGAGGTGCTGTCGAGGTAATCCCCCATGCCGAAGAACCAAGCGTTTTCCAGGCTTCGGCAGTAATCAAGAAACGCCTGCCATTTGCCGTGGGCGTGGTTTGGAGAGTCCCGGTGAACGTCCCCGAAGAACACTATCCGAAAAGGGACGCCGTATTTGAATGGAATGTTGAATGACCCGATTGTGAACAGCCCCGATGTTTTCATTGGAATAGGGTTTTACCCCGATTATTCACAATGTCAACAGCGAAATCACAGTCCTAGCGACTTTTTTACTTCTTCCTTGATGGCTTCCGGGGTGTCGTGGTCGATCTCAGCCAGAAACTCTTTGATGTCCGCCTCGGTGTATTTGTAGCCCGCCGGACGATTCCGTTTCTCAATCCACGCCATCCATTCCTTGACGATGATGGTCACGACACCTTCTCCGAGGGCGATTGCTAGAGGATTCATAGGCTGCGAATAAGGGTGAACAGGTCGTCTTTCAGCTTCAACACCGAGTCCGTAGAGGGGGCGGTAGTCCAATCCTGACTGGCGGCACGTACGGCTAGAGTCATCCCGGCCCGGAAATCATTCCAAGCCTTGTCGATGTCCTTCATATCCGCTTCCTTGACCTTCCCTTGAACATACAGTGTAACAACACCCCGATACGCCTCCCGCGCCACGCTGTAAGTGGTTTTGAGAGAGTCAATTGCGACGGTTTGAGGAGGACGTTGGGGGAGAGTCGCACAACCGCTGAACACAGACGCATAGCATAGGAGCATCGCTCCTAAAGCCAGCCACAACAACGGGTTACGGAGTGTTTTCATCGGAAGGAGGGATGGGGGATTGTTTGAGATACGCGAGCAGTCCAACGACCGCACCGCCAAGGGCGACAGCACCCAACTGCTTGAAGTCCAACGGTTTGATGTCGGCGCCAGCGGCAGAGGCCCCGGCAATTCCGAGGGACGCCAGAGCGGTTGAACTACCACCAGTGATGACGGCGGCAATCAGGTGATTGAGCCAGAGTTTGGTTTTGGAGAGCATACGTCAACAGTGTTTCTTTGGGTCTTTACAGGGGAGAGTGTCCAACCTTTTTTGCATGGAGTCAAGTTTATCATCAATCGACTGGAATTTCCGGCCAATCCACCAGATGAGTCCGCAGGCGAACACGGCTATCCCCACCGCTGATTCAATGGGAATCTGGGTGTGCCCGGTCACGGCAATCTCCGCGAGTAGGATGCTTGCCCCAGTTACGCCCCCAATTGCTACCCCGCCTGCTGCTGTGCTCATATTCATGTTTTCGTTCCGCCAATCTTGGTCTTTCT
>CAZZLB010000614.1:0-2145 GCA_964654655.1 uncultured Rhodoferax sp.
GCAAAGGCGTGATGCCAGCGGCTCGCAGCGTGGCCGGGCGCGACGCGCTGGAAGTCAACGCCAGCAGGCGCACTGCTGGGGGCAGCTTGTGCGCCACTCGCATGCCTACATCGCCGCAGCCGACAATCAGCACGCGCAGCCTGCGAAAGCGCGCCGGCAAGGCGCCGGGGCTGCCATAGCCTGTTAACACCGGGAACTCCAGTGCAGAAGGGGGCTCTGGTTTGAAGGCAAAATCGGTATTACCCAAAAGTTGATATGCAACAGGGTCCAAGGATACAGAAAAGATGACGCCCAGCGAAACGACAACAGCAGAGTTTTTGATCAGCATTAAGCCCAGCGAACGTTCCTTCACGGCTGGCGCAGGCGAAACCCTGCTGGCGGCTGCGATCCGGCAGGGCGTCGGCCTGCCCTACGGCTGCAAGGACGGCGCCTGCGGCTCCTGCAAATGCAAAAAGCTCAGCGGCTCCGTGCAGCACGGCGCACACCAGAGCAAGGCTTTGAGCGATGAGGAAGAAGCGTCAGGCATGGTGCTGACCTGCTGCGCGAGCGCGCTCAGCGATGTGGTGCTGGAGTCGCGCCAGGTAACGCAGATCGGCGCTTTTGCAGTGAAGAAGATGCCAGCGCGCGTGAGCATGCTGGAGCGCAAGTCGGCCGACGTGATGCTGATGAGGCTGCAGCTTCCGGCCAACGAGAGCTTCAGCTACCACGCGGGCCAGTACCTTGATTTCATTCTGGCCGGTGGCCTGCGACGCAGTTATTCCATGGCCAGCGCTGCACCAGCGTCGGGCCAGGGCGCTGTTCTGGAACTGCATGTGCGGCACCTGCCGGGTGGCCAGTTCACCGACCACGTGTTTGGCGCCATGAAGGAAAAGGAAATCCTGCGCCTGGAGGGGCCGTTTGGCAGTTTCCATCTGCGCGAGGACAGCAACAAGCCCATCGTGCTGCTGGCCTCGGGCACCGGCTTTGCCCCGATCAAGGCCATCATCGAGCACATGCAGCAGAAGAACGTCACGCGCCCTGCCACGCTGTACTGGGGCGGCCGGCGACCGCAGGACCTGTACCTGGACGACTGGGTCAGGTTGAAACTGGCGGAGATGCCACAGTTGCGATACGTGCCGGTGATTTCGGACGCGCTGCCCGAGGACCACTGGAGCGGACGCAGCGGCTTGGTCCATCGCGCGGTGTTGCAGGACCTGCCCGATCTGAGCGGCTACCAGGTCTATGCCTGCGGCGTACCCATCATGGTCGAATCGGCGCAACGTGACTTTGCCCAGGCGGGTCTGCCACCTGACGAGTTTTACGCCGATGCGTTCACCAGCGAAGCCGATAAATTGACGAAAGCCAATCCATGAATTGCAAGAAACTGTTTCTCACCACCCTGACACTGACGGCCTGCCTGGCTGCGCCGCTGGCGCACGCGCAGGGCAAGCCGATTCGCCTGATCGTGCCCTACGCTGCTGGCGGTCCGCTGGACGTCACGGCGCGTGCATTGGCCGAACGGGTCAGGGACAGCCTTGGCACCGTCATCATCGAGAACCGTCCCGGTGCCGGCGGCAATATTGGTGCCGACGCGGTTGCCAAGGCCGCACCCGACGGCCTGACCATCGGCATCGCCGCGACCGCCACGCACGCCGTCAATCCCTGGCTCTACAGCAAGATGCCCTACAACGCGGCCACCGACTTTGCACCGATCACGCAAATGGTGCGGGTGCCCAACGTGCTGGTGATGAACGCCGACACCGCGCAACGCCTGAAAATCAACAGCGTGCCCGAACTCATTGCCTATGCCAAGGCGAATCCGGCCAAACTCAATTACGCCAGCGGTGGCAACGGCAGCGCCGGCCATCTGGCAGGCGAGATGTTCAAGCGCGATGCCGGCATCTTTGCCGTGCACATTCCCTACAACGGTGGCGCACCGGCGCAACTGGCCCTGCTCAGTGGCCAGGTCGATTTCAACTTCGACAACCTGGCCACGGCGGCACCCAACATCCGCTCCGGCAAACTCAAGGCACTGGCGGTGACCACGCTGGCGCACTCCAGCGCCCTGCCCGGCGTGCCGCCGGTGGCCGATACGCTCAAGGGTTTTGCTATCGATACCTGGTGGGGTCTGGTAGCACCTGCCGCCACACCCAAAGACGTGCTCGC
>CAZZLB010000615.1:0-2140 GCA_964654655.1 uncultured Rhodoferax sp.
CGGCGGCTCAGGCATGCGCGCGTCGCTGCAACTCGCCCGGGCCGGTCTGAAAGTCGCCGTACTGTCGAAAGTCTTCCCAACACGATCCCACACTGTCGCCGCGCAAGGGGGTATCGGTGCATCACTGGGCAATATGTCGCAGGACAATTGGCATTACCATTTCTACGACACCATCAAGGGCTCGGACTGGCTCGGCGATCAGGACGCCATCGAATACATGTGCCGTGAGGCCCCTAAAGTCGTGTACGACCTGGAGCACATGGGCATGCCGTTCGACCGCAACCCCGACGGCACCATTTACCAGCGCCCCTTCGGCGGCCACACCGCCAACTACGGCGAAAAACCGGTGCAACGCGCATGCGCTGCTGCTGACCGCACCGGCCACGCCATGCTGCACACGCTGTACCAGCAAAACGTCAAGGAGCGAACAAGCTTCTTTGTCGAATGGCTGGCGCTTGACCTGATTCGTGACGCCTCGGGTGACGTCGTTGGCGTCACGGCGCTGGAGATGGAAACTGGCGATGTCCACATCTTTGAGTCGAAGACCACACTCCTGGCCACTGGTGGGGCTGGCCGCATCTTTGCTGCGTCCACCAATGCGTTCATCAATACCGGTGACGGCTTGGGTATGGCTGCACGTGCCGGCATTCCGCTTGAAGACATGGAATTCTGGCAATTCCATCCAACCGGCGTGCACGGAGCCGGGGTGCTGCTCACCGAAGGCTGCCGCGGCGAGGGCGCCATTCTGCGCAACAACAGCGGCGAACGTTTCATGGAGCGCTATGCACCGGCGTACAAAGATCTGGCACCTCGGGACTACGTCTCGCGCTGCATGGACCAGGAGATCAAGGAAGGTCGCGGCTGCGGTCCCAACAAGGACTACATCAACCTCGACATGACACACCTGGGCACCCAGACGATCATGAAGCGGCTGCCTTCCGTGTTCGAGATCGGCCATAACTTTGCCAACGTGGACATCACCAGGGAGCCGATTCCGGTCGTGCCCACCATCCATTACCAGATGGGCGGCATTCCCACCAACATTCACGGTCAGGTGGTCACTCAAAACGCCGCCAACCAGAGCGAGGTTGTCAACGGCCTTTACGCTGTCGGCGAATGCGCTTGTGTCAGCGTCCACGGTGCCAACCGGCTGGGCACGAATTCCCTGCTTGACCTGCTGGTGTTTGGTCGGGCGGCAGGCAATCACATCGTCGAGTTCAACAAGGAAACCGGTGCTCACAAGCCCTTGCCACAGGACGCTGCAGATGCAACGCTGGCACGCATTGCCCGGCTGGACCGCGCAAGCAGTGGTGAATATTCGCAGGAAGTCGCCAACGACATCCGCAGCACCATGCAGCAGCACGCTGGCGTCTTCCGCACGCAGGCCAGCATGAATGAGGGCGTGGCCAAGATCGCCGCCTTGCGCGAGCGCGTCGAGGGCATCAATCTGAAAGACAAGTCAATGGTCTTCAATACAGCACGGATCGAAGCACTCGAGGTAGCGAACCTGATTGAAGCGGCGCAGGCCACCATCGTCTCCGCCGCGGCGCGACACGAAAGCCGCGGCGCCCATTCAGTCAATGATTACGCTGACAGCCCCGAACATCCCAACGGCCGCAATGACGCCGACTGGCACAAGCACACGCTGTGGCACCGCGAAGGCAACCGTCTGTCCTACAAGCCAGTACAAATGAAGCCGCTGACGGCACAGTCGGTCCCACTCACCGTGCGCAGCTTTTGAAGAGAACAGTCATGTCAAAACGCATTTTTCAGATCTACCGCTACAACCCCGATGCGGATGCAAAACCCTATATGCAGACCATCGAGGTGGAACTCGACGGCAACGAGCGCATGCTGTTGGACGCTCTCGTGAAACTCAAGGCACAGGACCCCAGCATCAGTTTCCGCAAGTCATGTCGAGAAGGTGTCTGTGGCTCTGACGCCATGAACATCAATGGCAAGAACGGCCTGGCCTGTCTGACCAATATGCGCACACTGCCCGGCACCATTGTTCTCAAACCACTTCCCGGTCTGCCCGTGGTGCGAGACCTGATTGTGGACATGACTCAGTTCTTCAAGCAATACAACTCCATCAAACCCTACCTGATCAACGACGAGCCCGCTCCGGAGAAAGAGCGTT
>CAZZLB010000616.1:0-2134 GCA_964654655.1 uncultured Rhodoferax sp.
GGCACGGGCACGGGCACGGGAAAATCTTTTACACAAGACGAATTGAATAGCATCATATCTGCTGAGAAGAAGAAGTATCAAGGTAATCTTCAGAAGTCTCTCGACGAACTTAATGCTATCAAGGAACGTGCTAATCTTACTAAGGAAGAGCGCGATCAGTTAGCTACCCGAGTCGAGGAACTACAGAATAGTCTGATGACAAAGGAAGAACTCGCGAAGCAAGCACATGAAAAGTTAGTCAAGGAACATACTTCAAAGATCGAAACATTGACAAATGAATCAAAGACATGGCGTGATCGCTATACAACTCAGACTATTTCTAATGCTCTGACCCAGGCTGCTGTAACAAACAAAGCTTTCCATCCGGAACAGATCATTGCTTTGCTACAGCAGAACGCTCGCTTAACTGAGGATATTGATTCCGATGGTAAGCCTAGCGGTAATTTCACAGTAAAAGTAAAGTTCTCGGATGTAGATGACAAGGGTAAGCCTGTAACCTTGGATCTTGATCCTAATCAGGTAGTTAAGCGTATGCGCGAGATTGAACGCTATCAGAACTTGTTTGTTTCTGAGGGCAATGGTGGTACTGGTGGCACTAATAAAAATATTAAGACACCAGACATCAATGTCTTAGCGCGTGATCCTGCAGCATATCGTGCAATGCGTTCGAAGATGGGTCTAACTAATTCCTGAGGAAAAGAATGAATACTAGTCGTAAGTTTTTCGCCCCTGTATACGCCAACGACAACGATCCACTCGTTCCCGAACTTTGGGCACAGGAATCGTTGGCTATTCTCGAAGCCAATACCGTAGCTTGTAATCTTGTTCATCGTGATTTCGAGAACGAGATTGCACGTTTTGGTGATGTAGTCAATACTCGTAAGCCCTCGTCCTTCGTTGGTAAGCGCAAGGTCGATGGTGATAATGTTACTGTGCAGGATGCTACCGTCACTAACGTGCCGGTTACTCTCAATCAGCATATGCACGTTAGTTTTACTATTTATGATGGTGAAGAATCTAAGTCATTCAAGGACTTAGTTGATTATTACCTAAAGCCGAGCATGATCGGTATTGCTAATAGCATGGATCAGGTCGTTTTGAGTCAGATGTATCGCTTTATGACTACTCGTGCTGTTGGCAATCTCGGTACTGACTTGACTAAGGCTGTCGTGATCGATGCCCGCGAGGCACTTACTACAGCTAAGTGCCCAATGATGGGTCGTAATCTTATCATCACTCCCAATATGGAAGGTGCTCTGCTCAATATTCAGGACTTCGTCAATGCTGAGAAGGTTGGCGATGATGGCACGGCTCTTCGTGAAGGTTCGCTCGGTCGTAAGTTCGGGTTCAATACCTTCACTTGCCAGAATGCACCCAGCATTGCTACTGGTAATACTACAGTTACTGGTGCTGTCAATAACGTTGGCGGCTATGCTGCTGGGACCACGGCTATTACTGTAGATGGTCTCAGTGCGGCTATTACTGCAGGTTCGTGGGCCACTATCGCTGGTGATATGACTCCGCTTCAGATCACTGGTTCGACTGGTGGTGCTACTCCTACTGCTATCGCTATTGCATCTCCCGGTCTTCGCAATGCAGTAGCTAACGACGCTGTCGTAACTATTTACACACCGGGCGCTATAAATCTTAGCGCTGGATATGCCGCTGGTTGGATTAAGCCCATGGTTATCGATGGATTTACTGTCGCTCCTAAGAGTGGTCAGTTGATCTCTATCGGTACTGGTACCAACTTGTATGGCGCTATCAATACTCCTACCACGACCGAACTCGAGATCTCACATCCTCTAGTCGCCACTGCGGCTAATGATGCTGCTCTCTGTATCGGTCCTGCTGGTGACTATGGTTTTGCCTTCCATCGCAATGCCATTGCACTCGTTACGCGTCCTCTTGCTCAGCCACGTCCTGGTGCTGGCGCTCTAAGTTATGTTGCTAACTATAACGGCCTCTCCTGCCGTGTAACTATTACTTACAATGGCCAGTCTCAGGGTCACTTGGTTACTATCGACTTCCTCGCTGGTGTGGCAGTCCTTGATACCTCATATGGTTGCGTAGTCTTTGGTTAATAAAAATGGCCGGGCACCTAGAAATAGGTGCCCGGCCATCACCGGAGACT
>CAZZLB010000617.1:0-2132 GCA_964654655.1 uncultured Rhodoferax sp.
CCGAGCAAGGCAGAGCCTTGAAAGAAATTGCGTCTGTCCATGGTCTGTCTCCTTGAATCGAGCGCGCAGTGTAAGTTGAATCGGGTTTTGCTGCCTGCTAAGTGAAAACCCTGTAACGGACCAGCATGAATTGGAAAATGATGGCGGTACCAACACATTTATTGCAGGAGACAGCGAATGTACTATCAGACTTACGATCCGATGGGGAGCGCGGTTCTTTCAACCATCGTGGCAGCGGTGCCGATTGGTGTCTTGCTCTACTTCATCGCATTGCACCCGCATCGAGACCAGAACGGTGTGCGTCATCTGGGCATTTCGGCACCCTATGCAGCACTGTACGGCGTTTTTGCGGCCTTTGTGGTGTCCTGTATGGTGTTCGGGATGCCATTGACTTCGGCGGCGTCGGCGTTTGCGCTGGGCTCTCTTTCGGGTTTTCTGGGCATCATCTGGATCGTGCTGGCAGCCATGCTGCTTTACACGATGACTCTGACGGCAGGCAAATTCGAGATCGTCAAGGAATCCATCGTTCATGTCTCCTTTGACCGACGCCTGCAGTGCGTGCTGATTGCCTTTTCCTTTGGCGCCATCATTGAGGGTACTTCGGGCTTCGGCACTCCCGTCGCGATTGCGGGTGCAGTGATGGTGGGGCTGGGTTTCAAGCCGTTTCAGTCGGCTGTGCTGAACCTGCTGGCCAATACGGCCCCCGTGGCCTGGGGAGCGATAGGCACACCCATCGTGACGCTGGCAGCGGTCAGCGGTCTTGATCAGCTAACGCTGTCGTCCATGGCCGGTCACCAGCTGCCCTGGATTTCGGTGCTGGTTCCGTTCTGGCTGGTGGCAGTCTTTGTCAAGATGGAAGGAGGCACGTGGAAGGAAGTGTTCGAAGTGTGGCCTGCCACGCTTTGTGCGGGTGTCTCGTTTGCGGCAATGCAGTACTACGCCTCCAGTACCAACGAGTTGCACCTGATGACCGACGTGGTCTCCGGTGTCTTCTCTGTGATCTGCACAGCCTTGTTCCTGCGCTTTGTCTGGCATCCAAAGACCCGCTTCCTGCTCAAGTCAGAGCGCGAGGCGCTGGCCGCGGCGGGGCAGTCCACCGCGTCGGCAACGACCGACAAGACCACGTGGAAGTATCCGTACAGCGTGGGAGAGACGATCCATGCCTGGATGCCCTGGATCATTCTGATCGCCTGCTGCGCAATCTGGGGCATGCCGGAATGGAAGAAGTATTTAAATGGCCTGTTCTCCGGAATCGCCTTCAAGACCGAATTGCTGGGCTCTGCCTTCAGCGGCACGCTGTCGCTGCCGGTGTGGGATATGCCGGCGCTGCACAACATGGTGCAACGCGTACCGCCGGTGGTGCTGGCCAATGCCAAGCCCGAGGCGGCGCGCTTCGCCATCAACTGGCTCTCGGCTGCCGGCACAGGTGTGTTCGTGGCGGCGGTATTGTCCGGCCTTGTGCTCGGGCTCAGTGGCAAGCAGTGGAAAGAGGCGATTGTCAGCACCGGTCGACGCATGAAGACACCGGTGATTGTGATCACGCTGGTGCTGGGCCTGGGCTTTTTGACCCGCTATTCGGGCACGGACGCGGTGCTGGGCCTGGCCTTCACAAGCGCCGGTCCCTGGTACCCGTTCTTTGCTGCCTACCTGGGGTGGCTGGGTGTGTTCCTGACCGGTTCCGATACGGCATCCAATGCCTTGTTCGGCAGTTTGCAGCGCATCACGGCGCAGCAATTGCACCTCAATGAAGTGTTGATCGTCGCGACCAACTCTACTGGCGGAGTGATGGGCAAGATGATAGACGCCCAGTCCATCATGGTGGCATGTGCCGCATGCTACGAGGACCCGAAGGATAGAGCCCATGCACTTGGACCGATCTTCCGCACGGTGTTCTGGCATTCCATCGCCGGTGCTGCTGTGGTGGGGGTGATTGCCATGCTGCAGGCCTACGTGTTCCCCGGAGCGATTCCCGCCTTGCCGATCAAGTAGTTGTGCCCCGGCGATGCCAGTTGACGGAGCTCCGGCACTGGCATCCTGAAAAACCGCTAAGATTGACGTTTACGTAAACGTCAAGTCTCCGGAGCCTTACCATGACCGATCTGTCCGCCGATTTCAAGGCGCTCGCCAGCTAC
>CAZZLB010000618.1:0-2128 GCA_964654655.1 uncultured Rhodoferax sp.
ATGCGGCTGAAGCCTTCGGCCTCGCACTGCGTAAAGAAGGAATCGTTGCTGACGTACAGGCCCATCAGCTTGCTGTTCTTGACGGGTGCGCAGGTGGTAAAGATTTCGAGATCAAAGGCGCCTTCAAGCGGCAGGTTGTCCAGCACCAGCTGGTCGCCCTCGATCTTGAACGATGCGCCCCGGCCGTTGACCAGCACGCGTGCCAGATTGAGCTCCTCGCCGTCCAGGCGCAGCGCCTGCGCCGGCACGTCCGGGTTGCGCCGCAGTGTCATCTTGTTGAGCACGCGGGTCTTGGCCGGGTCCAGATCAAAAGTCAGGTTGACCGAGTCAATCCAGAAGGGCGGGGCGCTGTAGTCGGCGCGGCGGATCACGCCGGCGGGGCCATCAGAATTGCGAAGTTGCAACATGCAGATCCTCCAAAAAATTCATGGTCATCAGTTCATGGTAGTCACGCACACAGGCGATGACGTGCGGGCCGGCCAGTTGTGCTGGCGTGTGGGTGGTGCACAGCGCCACGGCGCGCATGCCAGCGCGGCGCGCTGCTTCGATACCAAAAGGTGCATCTTCAAAAACGATGCAAGCGGCGGCCGAGGTATCCATCTGCCTCGCGGCTTCCAGAAAGATCGCCGGCGCGGGCTTGCCGGGCAGCCCTTCGTCACCACCTACCACGGCATTCGGCTGCATCGGCATTCTCAGCTTGGACAGGGCAAACGCAATGTTGTAGCGGTCGCCTGCCGTGCCGATGCCGACCTTCAGGCCCAGCTCGTGTGCCTGTTGCGCAAAGAGTCCGAAGCCCGCCACCTCGCAGAAGGCCGGGGCAAACAGTTCGCGGTAGATCTCTTCCTTCCTTGCAATCAGTTCCCAGGCGCGTTCCTCTGCGAGGTCCTGGCCAAAGAGTTCGCGCATGCACTCCAGTCCGGTGCGTCCGGTGGTGCGCCGCATGACATCGTCAATCTCGATGTCCAGACCGTGTTCTTGCGCAAAGCGCAGCCAGCTCCTGGCATGCCAGGGCATGGAGTCGATCATGGTGCCGTCCAGATCGAAGATCAGTGCTTCAACGCCCATCAGACCCCCTGCTTCAGTGAGGCTTCAATGAACTGGTCGAGGTCGCCGTCGAGCACCTTCTGCGTTGCCGAAGTTTCGTAGTTGGTACGCAAGTCCTTGATCCGGCTGTTGTCGAGCACGTAAGAGCGGATCTGGTGGCCCCAGCCGACGTCGGTCTTGGAGTCTTCCAGCTTTTGCTGCTCTTCCTGGCGCTTGCGCATCTCGAAGTCGTACAGGCGCGAACGCAGCCGCTTCCAGGCCACGTCGCGGTTGCTGTGCTGGCTGCGCCCGTCCTGGCACTGCACCACGATGCCGGTGGGCAGGTGGGTCAGGCGCACGGCAGAGTCGGTCTTGTTGATGTGCTGGCCGCCAGCGCCGCTGGCGCGGAAAGTGTCCACGCGCACATCGGCCGGGTTGATGTCGATCTCGATCGAGTCGTCTATTTCCGGGTACACAAAGACCGAGGCGAACGAGGTATGACGGCCACCCGATGAGTCAAACGGCGACTTGCGCACCAGCCGGTGCACGCCGGTCTCGGTGCGCAGCAGGCCAAAGGCGTACTCGCCCTCGACCTTGATGGTGGCACCCTTGATGCCGGCGGTGTCTCCGGCGGTCTCGTCTTCCAGTGTGGCAGTAAAGCCTTTGCGTTCGGCGTATTTCAGGTACTGGCGCAGCAGCATGCTGGCCCAGTCGCAGGCCTCGGTGCCGCCCGCGCCGGCCTGAATGTCGACGAAGGCGTTCAGTGGATCGGCCGGGTTGTTGAACATGCGCCGAAATTCCAGGCCCTCGATGGTGGCTGCCAGTTTGGCGGTGTCGGCCTCGATCGTGAGCAGACCGGCCTCGTCGCCATCGTCCTTGCTCATCTGATACAGCTCGGAGTTGTCGGAGAGTTCGGCGCTCAGTGTGTCGAGCGTCAGCACCACGCCGTCGAGCGCCTTCTTCTCGCGCCCGAGTTCCTGGGCGCGTTTCGGGTCGTTCCAGACGGTCGGGGCTTCCAGCGAGGCGTTGACAGTCCTCAGTCGTTCCGCTTTGGCATCGTAGTCAAAGATATCCCCGGGGATCGAGCGTACGGGCGCCCAAATCC
>CAZZLB010000619.1:0-2122 GCA_964654655.1 uncultured Rhodoferax sp.
CTGCCGCCGCTGCAGGCCTACAACTACGTTGGCAGCAGCAATATCTTTGCGCCGGTGATGCTACCGGCCGACCCGAGCTTGACCGTCCTGAACAGCAACAGCCGCGAGCGCGCGATGGACAGTTACGCCTCGCTGGCCTCGCGCTGGAGCCAGAGCCTGCAATCCTTTGCCGGCGTGCGCGTGTCGCGAATCAGCCGCAGCAGCGAGTTGAGCGATGGCAGCGAGGCCGTGTCGTTTGAGCAGACCGTGAGCACGCCCTGGGCCGGGCTGGCTTGGTCGGCGAGCGACAGTACGACGCTCTACGCTTCCTGGGGCCAGGGCGTGGAGCTTGAGACCGTGCCGAACCGGCCCGCCCTTTTTGCCAATGCCGGTCAGGTTCTGCCTGCGCTGAAAAGCGAGCAAACCGAAGTGGGTTTGAAATGGCAGGCCAATAGCCGCCTGCTGCTGACAGCTGCGGCCTTCAGCATAGACAAGCCCTACGCCGATGATGTTGCCAGCACGGTTGCAGGCGCCTTGCCAGTTCGGGCGGCAGGTGCCAAGACGGCACGTCACCGTGGCTTCGAGATGAGCGCAGCTGGCCGTGTCTTTGATACGCTGTCGCTTCAGGCCAGCCTGATGGCGCTGGATGCCCGCTACACGCAGGCAACGGACCCGACTCTGGTCGGGCAGCGTGTGACCAACGTACCGCGACTGAAGGCCTCGGTCTTTGCCGACTACAAGCTCAGCGCGCTGCCTGGTCTCTCATTCAACACGCTGGCCAGTTTTGAAGGCGCCAAGACCGCCAATGCCGACGGCAGCGTGGAACTGCCTGCCTCCTGGCAAGTCGATGCGGGTTTGAGTTACGCGCACACCCTTGCCGGCCAGTCCGTGCTGTGGCGCGTGAATCTGGAGAACCTTACCGATCGCATTTACTGGCGTGAAGCGCCGACGACCTCCTGGGGCGGCATCTATCTGTTCCCCTCCACGCCGCGCACGCTGCGCGTCAGTGCCACTTTGAGCTTCTGAGCCATGCTGGCCACCGCCTTCACGCTGCTGGGCACGGCTGTGAGCTGGCTGGAGGTGCTGGCTTTTGTGCTGGCGCTGGCCAACATCGCTTGCAACGTGGCCGAGCTGCATTGGGGCTGGCCGCTGACCGTTGTCGCCAGCCTGCTTTATGCGTGGCTGTTCTATGCCAGCAAGCTCTACGGCGAGGCTGGCGTCAATATCTTCTTTGCCGCCACGGGGGTCTGGGGCTGGTGGCAGTGGCTGCGCGGGCACCGTGCTGACTCGGGTGCCCCCTTGCGCATCGAGCGGCTCGATTCTCGTGGCCTGCTCTGGTGCGTCTCAGGCTTTGCACTGGCCTGGCTGCTGCTGGCTCTGCTGCTGCGCAGCGTGACCGACTCCGATGTGCCCTGGGCCGATGGTCTGGTGACAGCGGGCAGCCTGGTAGGAACCATTCTGCTGGGGCGCAAGTTCATCGAGAACTGGCCGGTCTGGCTGGCGGTGAACGCTGCCAGCGTGGCACTCTTTGCCTACAAGGGGCTGCAGCTGACCGTGGTGCTGTATGTGATCTTCTTCCTGCTGGCGATCTGGGGCTGGCTCGGGTGGAAGAAGCGGATGGCGTGCGCCACAGGGGAAATGCACTTGTGAATCCGGCAGTGCGGCGCATCTGCATCCTGGGTGCCGAAAGCACCGGCAAGACCACGCTGGCGCGGGCGCTGGCCAACCATTACGCTTGCCCCTGGGTGCCGGAGTACCTGCGCCAGTTCTGTCAATCGCAGGGCAGAACGCCACGGCGCGAAGAGCAGGCGCAAGTGCTTGAAAAACAGGTTCACGACGAGGCTGAGGCACTGGAGCAGGCTCGCCAGCAGCAGGGCGCGCGGTTTGTCTTCTGTGACACCGCGCCGCTGCTGACCGCCATCTACAGCGACTACATCTTCGGCGACAAGTCCCTGCTGGCGCAGGGCCGCGCGCTGCATGCGAACTATGCGCTGACGCTGCTGCTGGCACCCGACATAGCCTGGGTGGCGGATGGTCTGCAGCGCGACGGGGCACATGTGCGTGCACCGGTGCACCGGATGATCGAGCAGGAACTCACTGCGCTGGAGCTGCCTGTTGCGCGCATCAGCGGTCAAGGTCCGCA
>CAZZLB010000620.1:0-2122 GCA_964654655.1 uncultured Rhodoferax sp.
GATTTTGAATTGTTTGTTGATGAGAAGCAGAATTTCTGCTGCGTGTTTATTTCCTTTTTGAACCAGAGGGAAAAACTTCCTGCGTGCATGTACCCAGCAACCGACGCGTGTAATTTTCAGGTCATCAATAATATTGTAGCCTGCATAGCCATCACACATGACGGCCTTTATAGCGCCGCTGAAGACCAATGCAGTTTGGTCAAATTTTGGATCATCCACGGCAAAGCCGAGGAGTCGAAGAACTTCGAGTTGTGATCGTGTTTGAGAATACTGAAAAACGACCTGACGCTGGTCATGCATCGCAAACACTTGCGACTTTCGAATTGCAGGAGTTTTGAGGCGTTCTGAGGAAGATGTTTCTTTTGATTCTATTTCGGATTCATCATCCGGATCATCATCAGGATCATCATCCGATTGCGTCGGCGGATCACCTGCCTTTTCCCCAACTGCTGGTTTTCGACCCGCTTTTGTCAATTGCCGAACAGGAGTTTCATCCATAAAAACCAGATGACTCGTCAGAATTTCTTGCTTCATCGCTTCGACAATTGGTTCGGCAATATTTGCAGCGGCAGAAATATTATCGACGATCGTACTTGGCGCCAATGCGAATTCAGGAGTTGAAAGTTCTTCGATCTGCCGGGCAATCGGCATACCGTTTTCGTATTTTTGGAGCGCCAGTTCGATAATGGTATTGTTTGTCAGTATTCCTTGCTCAACAATTTGGTGATCCCCCATGGCGCGTGCAATTTCTTGTTTATTTTTTGGATCAACAAGAGTTTCGCGTTCAATCACCATACGAACCAAGCGTCGAGGAATCGTATCAAGACGTTCTTCAGAACACATCTCAACCAAAAACGGAGTACCATCTGGCGCACATCTGGGAATAGATGGATCAAGCATGACGACTGATTTCACCGTTTCCATTTTAGGCGGAAGAACGGTTCGACCGTTTTTGCCACGCTTTTTTCTCTCATCTGATTTTGAATCATCAGGCTCATCATCAGCGGGGTTCGGTGGATCAGCAACAATTGGTTCAGTCGGCAAAACACCTTCAGATTCCACTTCTGTACCAAAGAGGCGATGTTGCGTACAACCATCAGGAAGCACCATCGGCGTTCGTTCGCTGCGACGAGAATTGAGCAAATCAACCAGAGCTTGGATCTTCAGATCCTTCTGATTGATTAGGTCCTTCAATTCTTCATTGGTGATATGAGCATGCAGACACTTCTGTGCGAGATCGGCATGCTCAAGCATCAAAAGTTCATCAATCACCATGGATTGTAATACTATAACGTGTTTTAGAAATGCAATAGCCTCCTCAAGCCGAGGAAGATGGTTTCCATCGTTTGGAACGCCGAACTTCAACTGCCTTTACACCCTCAAGCAGCATGTTCCATGTAACACTGTCAAGCTCCAATCGATCCTGGGAACATTTTGATAGGTGCTGATTTGGCAAAGCAAAAGACCCTTGCTCTAACCGCCGACACATGAGCCAATACCCACCGCGTTCGAAAACGAGAACCTTTAGGCGCTGGCGATTCTTTCCAACAAAAACAAAGGCATCACCACTGAGGGGGTCCATACCAAGTTGTCCCTCTACCATTGAAATCAAGGTGTCATAGGAACGGCGCATATCCACTACAGCCCGAGCCAGAAACATCCGACGTACAGCAACTCCAATCATTGCAGTCCTGCCCGGGACAAAGCGTCCCCAACAATATGCCCAAGATCCCTCCCACCTTCAAACCACAACGTTAAACCTGATGCACAATGTTCCAACCGCACCCGCGTGACAGATAACCCGGTTACATCAGAATCAAGCAATGAAAATCCACCACAATCAATTCCTCCCTTGAGGAATTGTCGTTTCGATTTCCCGAGTCGCGCCTTCCAATACCGAAAACGAGCAACACCGATCCCGTGGAGCGAACAAAACTTCTCCACAGACAACGATGAATTGACCTGCGACGCCAATACGCCCCGCGCAATGGTCTCATCCCATCGATCCGGTAATTGATATTTGGAAAGGTTTACGAATGAGTGATCCATGATGTTGCCCCCTGGGCACGGATCATTCCCGGGGCAAATCAAAGGTCAAAAGACACCGACGAATGCTTACGAA
>CAZZLB010000621.1:0-2120 GCA_964654655.1 uncultured Rhodoferax sp.
GTGTTGTTGCGGCCGCTGCGTCACCGATCGAAGCCAGTCTCAAATCCTTGTGGGAAGAGGTGCTTGGTATCGATGGCATCGGTGTCGAAGATGATTATTTTGCGCTCGGGGGCACCTCACTGCAGTCAGTCAAACTGTTTGGCGAAGTCCAGCGCCGCTATGGCGTGCAGCTGCGTTTGACCACCATTCTTGCGGCCCCGACGGTGCGCGCTCTGGCGCGCCTGGTTGAGTCGACAGCAGCCAGGGGTCGCGACGGTATGGTGCTGCTCAGGCATGGGGGCGAAAAGAGGCTGTTCCTGGTTCACGACGGTCTGGGCGAAACGCTGCTCTATCTCAATCTGGCCCAGCGCTTGCCAGGCGCATTCTCTGTCTACGGCATAGAGCCACGGCGTCTGCCCGGCATTGCAATGGCGCATGCCACGATGGAAGACATGGCGGCTTACTATGTTGAGCAGGTTCGCGCTGTGCAGGCGCACGGCCCTTATCGTCTGGGTGGAATGTGTGCCGGTGGTGTGATCGCTTATGCCATGGCTGCGCAATTGCGTGCACTGGGTGAGGAGCTTGAAGTGGTACTGATCCTCGATGGAGCGACACCGCAGGCGGCGCACCGGGCCGGGCGGATAGCCAGTGAGCGTAGTTCGCGCATGCGATCCTTGATTCAGCGCAATACCGAACGCGGTGTCACAGCAAGCAGTGCGCTCGCTTTGACCCGCGCCGTGGCGGGCAAGGTCTTGAACACAGCGATCTATGAGCTATCCGCCTTTGTCAAACGAGTTTCAACCCGATTGGGCTTTGTGTTGCTACAACGACTGGTACGTCGGAATCAATCCTGGCCACGCATACTGCCGCAATTGTCTGTGGCACAGATCTACACGGCGCTGGAGCGCCGCTATCGACCGCCTGCACTGGACGATGTGCCTGTGCTGCTGGTTCGGGCATCACAGGGAGCGGATGCAGACATGCCCTACAGGGACATATACAGCACTGATGATTTCGGCTGGCGGGAAGTTGCAGGGCAACTCATGCTGACAGACGTGGCGGGCGGTCATGCCAGCATGCTTCAGCAAACTTACGTTCAATCCTTGACCTCTGCCTTGTTGGCACATTTGCCGGCATGGTCCGAGACTTCGGTTGGAGCTACAGCATGAATACCCTCCAGGGCAAGATGCTGCGGGTGGCAGTCGTGATCGTGACGTATCGGTCAGCTGCGTTGACGCTGGACTGTCTGCGCTCCCTGCAGTCAGAGCGCTGGCGTCCGGCGTACCAACTCAATGTGGTTGTTGTGGACAATGCCTCTGGGGATTATCGGGAGATTGCCGAGTTCATTGCGCAAGAAGGCTGGGGTGACTGGGTGGCGTTGGTTGAGGCACCGCGCAACGGTGGCTTCGCCTATGGTAACAACGTCGGCTTTGCGCATGCGGTGCGACTGTGGAATCCGGACTACCTGCACATGCTCAATCCCGACACCCGGGTCAAGCCCGGCGCCGTGGGCGCATTGCTTGCGTTTCTTGAACACAACCCGGCTGTCGGAATTGCCGGCAGCAGTTTTGAGAACGGTGACGGCAGCGACTGGCCGATTGCGTTTCGCTTCCCGACAGCACTGAGCGAACTGGAATCCGGATTGCGTCTGGGGCTGATAACGCGCTTGCTGCATCGCTGGGTTGTCGCCCGGACCATGGAGTCACGCTCGCAGCCTATCGACTGGTGTGCCGGTGCTTCGATGATGCTGCGGCGTTCCATGATCGAGAGAATCGGTGGACTGGACGAGCGGTTCTTTCTTTATTACGAGGAGACGGAATTCTGCTGGCGAGCCAGCAAGGCCGGCTTTCAGACCTGGTACGTACCATCGAGCCGGGTTATCCATATCGCCGGACAGAGCACCGGTCTGACCGAGCGCGGTGCCGCGCCCAAACGATTGCCCGACTACCTGTTCGAATCAAGAAGACGCTACTTCTTGCTGACCTTGGGTCTTCGTCAGGCCTGCGTTACCGATCTGTTGGCGCTGGCCGCGGGCGCGCTCGGTACTGTCAAGCTGATATTGCAAGGTCGAAGGGACGAGATTGTGCCCGGCTATCTGTCAGACCTCTGGCGCCACAGTGTTCTGCACCGTAGCAATCGCC
>CAZZLB010000622.1:0-2119 GCA_964654655.1 uncultured Rhodoferax sp.
GTCAGGTTACTGAATCCTGTTTTATTCATTGCTACTCTTGGCGCTTATGGTGGTGAAAAAAAATCAGCAGAACAATCAGAGGGCACTGAAAAAGTCCCCTGGACGTAATTATTAAATAAAAGGCAGTAAAATAAAGGTTAAGAACCTTGTATTTTACTGCTTTTTTCGTATCTTAATGCCTGAATTAAAGGCACTTAAATGTTAGCACAACAGCAGAAGCTCCAGCTAAGTTCGTACTCAGATTTATATGATCTTATAGTACCCAAGGATAATCTTCTACGAAAGATTTACGAACTGATTGATTTTACGTTCATCTATGATGAGCTGGTAAACAAATACTGCTCAAACAATGGGCGAAATGCGGAAAGTCCCATTCGGATGTTCAAATATCTGTTAATCAAAACGATATATGATATTTCAGACGTAGATGTAGTAGAACGTTCCCGTTTTGACATGTCTTTCAAGTACTTTTTGGAAATGACGCCGGAAGAAGATGTGATAAATCCCAGTTCTCTTACCAAATTCAGGAAGCTGCGGTTGAAGGATACGGACTTGCTGAACCTTCTGATAAGTAAAACCGTTTCAATTGCCATAGAAAAGGGCATCATCAGATCGAAGTCCATTATTGTTGACGCTACACATTCCTTATCCAGGTCAAACCCGTTGTCTCCCATCGAAGTTTTGAAGGAACGTGCCCGCCAACTTCGCCAGGTAGTTTATTCCATGGATGAGAACTGTAAAGAGCAAATACCTAAAAAGAACGAAGATAATGATCTGGAGCATGAGTTATCCTATTGTGGAGAGCTTGAAAAGGTGATTGAATCAGATGAAGTGCTGCGCTCAGTACCTAAGGTAAAAGAGAAGCTAAACCTGTTGAAGGAAACTATTGAAGATACCCGGGATCATTATACGCTCTCAAAGGATCCTGATGCCAGAATAGGCCATAAGACAGCGGATACCCCATTCTTTGGATTCAAAACCCATATAGCCATGACAGAAGAACGTATTATTACAGCGGCTGTAGTGACATCCGGAGAAAAGGGAGACGGTCCTGAACTGCCAGCATTGCTTGAGGCAAGCCAAGAGAATGGGATTGAAGTAGATACAATTATTGGCGACGCAGCCTACTCAGGAAAGGAGAACCTTACGTTGGCCGGTGGACAGGAGATAAAAGTCGTAGCAAAGTTGAACCCCTCGATTACCCAAGGTTTCCGGAAACAAGAAAATACCTTTGATTACAACAAGGATGCAGGAATGTTTGTATGCCCCTCTGGACACATGGCTATCCGCAAAGCGCGTCAGGGAAAGAAACACGACAATACTAATCAGGTAGATACCTATTACTTTGATGTCGAAAAATGTAAAATATGTGCATTAAAAACGGGATGCTATAAACCTGGCTCAGCAACCAAAACTTATTCTGTTTCTATTAAATCTGACGAGCATCAGGACCAAATGAAATTTCAACGGACTGATTACTTCAGAGAAAAGGCAAAACACAGGTATAAGATTGAAGCAAAAAATAGCGAATTGAAAAATGTACATGGATATGCAAGAGCCAGTTCGTACGGAATAGCCAGTATGCAAATGCAGGGTGCAATGGCCATTTTTACTGTAAACCTGAAAAGAATCCTTAAATTAATGAACTAGCAGCAGGGTCGAACCCAAAAAAAACCAAAAATACCCCACATAGAGTACACAAAAGTGCTTGTGATCTAAAATTAGGACCTTGTACCGTAAAAAAACTGGCAGATGAAGATTTGCACTTCAACTGCCAGCTAATTTTTCAATGGGTTACTTTTAAGAGGGATACTTTTTCAGTGCCCTTGGGTTTCCAACTGCTTTTTTTTGCTTCAGGCCATTAACGGCGGAAAGACTTCTTCAATTTGCCATCAGGCATGCTTCTGACAATTCTCCATGTACCAGGAAATTGAATGTTCCCTTCCGGCAACCAGTTCCTCGAGAATCTTGTGATCATCCCACTCGCTGTGGTAGCTGCAACATTGGTCGAGCGCCAAAGACAACAATAACCATTCCTTAACCGCCTTCATAGTCAAGTTGCTGATTTTCAAATTTTTTAGCATCTTGAGGTATTTTGGCCCGATCATGTCAATGTTAG
>CAZZLB010000623.1:0-2118 GCA_964654655.1 uncultured Rhodoferax sp.
AATTCTGACGGACCCGAGTTACTGTCAGCAGATTGTGACGCTGACCTACCCCCACATAGGCAACTATGGCGTCAACCCGCAGGACGTCGAATCGGCCAGGGTACACGCCGCAGGCCTGATCATCCGGGACTTGCCCCTGGTTGCTTCCAATTTTCGCGCCGGCATGACGCTGTCGGATTACCTGGCCAAGGAGAATACGGTCGCTATCGCCAATCTGGACACACGCCAGCTAACGCGCCATCTGCGTGCCCACGGCGCACAAAACGGCAGCATTCTTACTTTATCGGGCGGCGAAAAAATCACGCAATCTGATATGGATCGTGCGCTGGCGATGGCAAAAGCTGCACCCGGCATGGCAGGAACCGATCTGGCAAAAGTGGTCTCAACGAGGGCGCCGTACGAGTGGACACAGACTGAATGGCAGTTGGCTCATCCACATCTGCAGGGTGGAGCCGGATTCGGCAGTCGAGCTGACAGCAGGTTCCACGTGCTTGCCTACGACTTTGGGGTCAAGTTCAATATCCTGCGCATGCTTTCCGAGCGATCATGCCGCGTCACGGTAATACCGGCTCAGAGTAGCGCCGCGCAAGTCCTCGCCTACCAACCCGACGGCATCTTCCTGAGCAACGGGCCAGGCGATCCACAGCCTTGCGACTACGCCATTGCGGCTGTGTCGGAACTGATAGAAGCAGGCCTTCCTACCTTCGGTATCTGTCTGGGCCACCAGATCATGGCACTGGCCAGTGGCGCCAGGACCTTCAAGATGAAATTTGGTCACCACGGTGCCAACCATCCGGTGAAGGACCTCGATAGTGGGCGTGTGAGCATCACCAGCCAGAACCATGGGTTTGCGGTTGATGAAAAGACACTGCCGGCCAATTTGCGCGCCACCCACGTGAGTCTGTTTGATGGCACGCTGCAGGGGCTCGAGCGTATTGACAGGCCAGCCTTTTGCTTTCAGGGGCATCCGGAAGCCTCACCCGGTCCGCACGACATTGCCTATCTGTTTGATCGCTTCACTGCGCTGATGGCACAAGCCCAGGAGAAGAAGAATGCCTAAACGCACAGACATCAAATCGATACTCATCATTGGTGCTGGGCCGATCATCATCGGCCAGGCATGCGAGTTCGATTATTCCGGCGTGCAAGCCTGTAAGGCATTGCGGGAAGAGGGATACAAGGTTGTCCTGATCAATAGCAATCCGGCCACCATCATGACGGATCCGGCGACGGCCGATGTGACCTACATCGAGCCGATTACCTGGCAGACCGTAGAGAAGATCATCGCCAAGGAACGCCCCGACGCCATATTGCCGACGATGGGCGGGCAGACCGCACTCAATTGCGCGCTGGATCTGTGGCACCAGGGTGTGCTGGAGAAGTATCAGGTGGAACTGATCGGCGCCAGCCCCGAGGCCATCGACAAGGCCGAGGATCGCTTGAAGTTCAAGGACGCCATGACCCGAATCGGCCTCGCCTCAGCCCGATCCGGTATTGCACACTCGATGGAAGATGCCTGGGCTGTGCAAAAGACGGTGGGTTTCCCGACCGTGATTCGACCCAGCTTTACGCTCGGGGGCACCGGCGGTGGCATCGCCTACAACGCCGAAGAGTTTGATGTGATCTGCAAGCGCGGTCTGGAAGCTTCGCCAACCAACGAATTGCTGATTGAGGAGTCTCTGCTGGGCTGGAAAGAATTCGAGATGGAGGTGGTGCGCGACAAGGCAGATAACTGCATCATCATCTGCTCGATTGAAAATCTCGACCCGATGGGAGTGCACACCGGGGACTCCATCACGGTGGCGCCAGCGCAGACGCTGAGTGACAAGGAATACCAGATTCTGCGCAACGCCAGTCTGGCCGTGTTGCGCGAGATTGGAGTCGATACGGGTGGCTCCAACGTCCAGTTTGCGATCAACCCGGACAACGGTCGCATGGTCGTGATCGAGATGAATCCGCGTGTTTCGCGTTCGTCGGCCCTGGCCTCCAAAGCCACCGGTTTTCCGATTGCCAAGGTGGCTGCCAAGCTTGCCGTGGGCTACACACTGGATGAGTTGCGCAACGAGATCACGGGAGGTGCGACGCCTGCGAGTTTCGAGCCGAGCATCGACTATGTGG
>CAZZLB010000624.1:0-2117 GCA_964654655.1 uncultured Rhodoferax sp.
GGTCCCTGTCGGTCAACACGCAGACCACGCCCTTCACCGTGGCCGGCATCGGCGACATGTCGGGCGATGTGTTCGGCAACGGCATGCTCCTGTCGCCACACATTCAGCTGCAACTGGCGTTTGACCACCGGCATATCTTCATCGACCCGGCACCGGACGCCGCGCGTTCCCATGCCGAGCGTGCGCGTCTGTTTGCCCTGCCCCGCTCCAGCTGGGATGACTACGACAAGAGCCTGCTCTCAGCCGGCGGCGGTGTTTACGCAAGATCTGCCAAGTCCATTCGCTTGAGCCCCGAAGCGCGTGCCGTCATTGGCATAGACACCGAAGAGCTGACGCCGGCCGAATTGTTGCGGGCGATTCTGTTGGCGCCAGTGGACCTGCTCTACAACGGCGGCATCGGCACTTACGTCAAGGCGGCTTTTGAGAGCCACGCCCAGGTCGGCGACAAGGCCGGCGATGCTTTCCGTGTCAATGGCAAGGAGTTGCGCTGCAAGGTGCTGGTGGAGGGCGGCAACCTTGGCTGTACGCAAAACGGCCGCATCGAGTTTGCGCAGAAGGGCGGACTGATCTATACCGATGCGATCGACAATTCGGCCGGCGTTGACTGCTCGGATCATGAGGTCAACATCAAGATCCTGCTGGGCAGCGTCGTCGAGTCGGGCGACCTGACACTGAAGCAGCGCAACGACCTGCTCTCATCCATGACCGATGAAGTCGGCCTGCTGGTATTGACCGACAACTACTACCAGACCCAGGCGCTCGACATCGCAGCCCATCGGCAGCAGTACCTGCTCGACGGCCAGCAACGCCTGATGCAATGGCTGGAGCGTTATGGGCATCTGAACCGGGCCATCGAATTCCTGCCGACCGATGACGAGATTGTGCTGCGCAAGGCGCACAAGACGGGCCTGAGCGCGCCGGAGAACTCGGTCCTGCTGGCCTACGCCAAGATGTCCGTTTTTGATGAACTGCTGACCAGCAACCTGCCCGACGATCCGTATTTCAAGCGCGTTCTGGCTGCCTACTTCCCGAAAGCGCTGAGCGAGAAATTTGCATCCGCCATGGCCGCTCACCCGCTCAGGCGCGAAATCATCGCGACCTTCATGACCAACACGGTGGTCAACCGCACCGGTGCGACTTTCGTCAACTTCATTGCGTCGGAGGCAGGGGCCACGGCGGCCGACGTGATTCGCGCCTTCACACTGGCGCGCGAAGTTTTTGACCTGGAAGCCCTGTGGGACCAGATCGATGCGCTGGACTACCATGTTGATGCCACATTGCAGCTCGATCTGCTGGCACGGCTCACCAGCATCGCCCAGCGCGCCTCGCGCTGGATGCTGCGCGCGCGCGGCCAAAGCAGCGACTTGCCGACCCTGATTCAGGCCTATCGACCTGCAGCACGCGAACTGCGCAAGCATCTGGCCGACTGGCTGCCTTCAACAGCCCACGCGAGCTGGCAAGCAGCCACAGAGAAACTGGTGGAAGCTGGCGTCGAGCCGGTGCTGGCAGAAAACCTGAGCGCGCTGGACTTCATTTTCCCGGCACTCGATCTGGTCGATCTGGCGCAGCAAGCCAGCACGGATCTCGAGCAGGCCGCGCGTGCCTACTTCGCGATCGACGCCGAGCTTGGCCTGACTGCCTGGCGCGCCCAGATCAACCGCCTGCCCACCGAAACCCTGTGGCAGACGCAGGCCCGGGCCAGCGCGAGAGACGACATTTATTCGATTGCCAGCCAGATCACGCGCAGCCTGTTGACAAGACAGCAGCAACTGGCCGATTGGCGCGCTCAGCACGCACCCGAGATTGAACGCTTGCGCCGCCTGCTGACTGACATCAGCACCCAGACTGCAGATCTTGCGCCGGTCTCGGTGGCGCTGCGCGAACTGCGCCAACTGGCCTGAGGCGCAGCGTCACCCCTCATCGTTGCGTCATCCGTCGTCATCGCGTCATCCGTCGTCATCGCCACTGCCTTTCGTCATCGCGAGGCCACCCCCTCGTCATCGCGAGGGCGTAGCCCGCGGCGATCCATGACTTCGGCCTGCATGGGTGGCCACGCCCTGCGGGCTCGCAATGACGACGTCAATGGATTGCCACGTCGCTACGCTCCTCGCAATGAC
>CAZZLB010000625.1:0-2116 GCA_964654655.1 uncultured Rhodoferax sp.
CTTGGCCGCAAAGGCCCGACCGATCTGATCCGTCGCGCTGCCCGCAGCAAAAGGCACGACCGCCTTGATGGGCTTGTTCGGATAGCCCTGCGCCAATACGCTGAGCGAGAAACTGGCCAGCGCCAGCAAGAAAACGGATTTGCACTTCATGGGGAGCTTCCTGTCAAAAAACGGTTGATCGAACTAGTCGATGGACATGGTGAGAATAGCCGAACTCAGGCATTTGCCGTGCGCGTCCAGCGCCAGCGACCGGGTCACGCCGCCACCCAATGCGTCGTGCAGCACGAAGTTCAGCGCGCCCAGTTGTGGCAGCACGAAGCGCTCGACCCGGCCCTTCACGATGCCGGCGTAATGCGCGCGCACGCGCTCGGCGGTGATCGACTTCTCTATGGTCGGGAAGTCCTTGATGTCGTAAGCGATCACCGAAATGGTGGATCGGTTTCCCTTGTCACCGGCGCGGGAATGGGCAATGTCTCGCAGCAGCATTCAGAGCTCCATCATGGTGATTGTGGTCTGAACCATGTCGCGCGGAATCAGCGTGGAGGCAGCGGCGATCACCTCACGCACCGACTTGGTGGCGCCGCCGCTGGCGCTGGGGCCGTTGAGGTACATGGCTTCGACCTCATTGGCTACGCGCTCGGCCTCTTTTCTGCTGGCCACGCGCATCGCAACCCGCACCCGGACTTCAGCGGGTTCATGGTCACTGGCGAAGGCTGGGCCCAGAATTGAATTGACGCCTATGAGCTCATAACGGCTGTCCAGTGGCTGGATGTTTGAACTCTGCAGACGCTGGCGCAGCACGTCCAGCGCCAGCTCACCGCGCGCCTGCGCGCCCGGACCAGCGTAGGAAATCTGCCCTTCGCCGATGAAACCATCACGGTGTCCCACGGTCACCTTCAGTGTGGCCGGCCGTGGATGGCCGCTGGCGCCGGCTACCAGAACGCGGTCCGGTCCGACCTCGGTCAGGCTGACATTTGAAAAATCGGCCACCACATCGGGTTGCAGGTAACTGGCGGGGTTTTCAATCTCGTACAGGAGTTGGGCGGCACAGGTGGCGCGTGTCACACAGCCACCAGAACCGGTGACCTTGGTGATGATGGCGCGCCCGTCTTCAGACACTTCCGCAATTGGAAAACCCAGCCGCGCCAGATCGGGTACGTCGCGGTAACCAGGGTCGGCAAAGTAGCCGCCTGTGACCTGAGCGGCGCACTCCAGAAGGTGTCCGACCACCGTGCCCTGCCCCATCTTGTGCCAGTCCGACATGGACCAGCCGAATTCATGAATCAGCGGCGCCAGAAACAGCGCCGGGTCGGCCACGCGTCCCGTGATCACCACATCGGCACCGAGTGCCAGCGCCTGCACCAGCGCCTCGGCACCAAGGTAGGCATTCGCCGAGATGATGGAGTCGCCCAGGGACTGCAGCGGAGCACCGCTTTCCATCAAGGTCAACTCCTGCGCATGCAGGCGTGACAACACGTCGTCGCCCAGAACCACCGCCACTTTCAGGCGCTGCAGGCCCAGCGCACGCGCAACCCGGATGACTTCACGCCCGGCCGCTTCCGGGTTGGCGGCGCCCATGTTGGTGATGATTCTCACGCCCTGACGGACGCACGAGGCCAGCACCGCTTCCATGCGGTCGGCCAGCAAGGGATCAAAGCCCAGCTCCTTGTCTTTGCTGCGCTCCAGTTGTGCCAGCGCGATCGTGCGTTCCGCCAGGCACTCGAACACCAGATAGTCCAGCTCGCCCTTGTCGGCAAGCTCTGCGGCAGGGGGGATCCGGTCACCCGAGTAACCGGCGCCGGCACCTATGCGTAGGGTCTTCATTTGAAAAGGCAATGTACCACGCGCCCCGCAACAAGCGCCTCCAGGCGCTGCGCAATCTGCGTGCGCGCGTCGCTCTGGCGCAGTCGCAAGGCTGCGGCCTGACGCGGACCTTCGGGCAGATGGATGGCGGTATCAATGGCCTCGGCCAGAGCTGCTGCGCTGACCTTCTCCATCGGCAGCGCTGCGGGTGTGATGCCGGCCAGATGCAGGCGGTGCGCGTGGTGGAACTGGTCCAGGATCAGCGGCAACAGCACTTGCGGGACACCGGCGCGCAGCGCCTGCGCCGTGGTGC
>CAZZLB010000626.1:0-2115 GCA_964654655.1 uncultured Rhodoferax sp.
GGTCGCGGCTGTAGCCATAGCGGGCCTTCTTGATTTCCTGGGCTTGGCCCTCGAAATACGTGCTGGTCAGATCGTAGAGCAGCACCTCCAGTTTGGTGCCAAAGAGATCTCGCCATCGGTCTTGGAGATGTTTGAAAAGCTCGTCACGGTGTTTGAGGAGCCGATCCAAAACCCCATACAGTTGGTCCTTGCCACCCCAAACAAACCCCTCACCCAGCAAATCCCCCATCGCGCTGCGCTCATACCAGAGCCGATGGCAGCGCCATTCGCTGCCCGGTTCGATGAGCCGATAGGCGACCGAGACCGCCAGCGTTTTGGCCCAGTCGGTTCCCTCGCGGCTCGGTTCAAGGCGCTGACTCCAAAAGGAGTCCAGTTGGAGTTCGCGCCACAGTTCGCAGGCCAGCCAGCAAGCTCCGTATTGGCGCGGCCGCTTCAATTGATAATCCGCCAGGCGAACCAAAATAGAGGAGTCGGCCAAGGAACTGGGTAAGGGATGGTCATCGGGAAACAGGTTGAGGTTCCGGGATTGGCCCGAAACCTCATCAAAGACACCAATGGCCTTTATCCAGGCACTCTGCTGGGTGTCATTGATTTCACCGAGGTAAAGCAAGGTCTTCTGGAACGGATGCCGACGCCCGGCAACCCGAACGTTTTCGACAACGCTGAAGTAGCGATGCTCTTTGCCGTCTTTCTTTCGCTGGGTGGAACGTAAAAACATAATCTGGCGCCAGTATACCAGACGGACGGGGGAGCAAGCCAAGGGGGTAGGTCTTCACTACAGCCAAATCCAGCGAAATTGACGCCCCAAACCGCGCTTTTACGGGCAATTCCGCGAGCTGGTCCCGGGAAAATAGTCAAAACCACCTCCCAGTATCGAAAGTCGGGTTAGCCTGGAGCAATAAGAGACGGCTTTGTTGTGCTCGAAGTTGACGCTTTTGCTCCCCCAGGGCTTTCACTTCGGCGCTGCGCACTTGCCGGTCCTCAACCTTTTGGCGCAGCTCCTCATAACCGGTCACCCCGTAGCTGGTGATCTGGTTGATTCCAAAATGCTTGTCCAAATATTTGAAGTCGTTCTCTTGCAACCAACGGCTGAACATCCACCTCAGAACCAGCGCGGCGTCGACCTGTTTATCATCGGTCAAAATGGAAACTTGGACAACGCGGCCCTGAGGATTAGTGGCCTGCACCACGATCCGCCTTAGCCGTGGGTCCTGAGCCCAGCTTCGGTCCCAGTATTCCAAACGATAGGAACGGATGTCCTCAGCCCGGTTGCGGGGCCGCTCGATCACGATCGAACCACTGATCCCTCCAACCGGCGGCCAGTTCTGCGGCTCATAACCCTTCTCCCACGTGATCAGATGCAGAGCCGGATCGGCCAGCACCTTCTCGAACACTTCTTTGCCGAAAATACCCCGGTCCACGATGAAGGTCAGCACGCGCTCGGCGGGCCACTTGAGGGCTGCCCGACCCTGCTCGACCACCTCGAAAAAGCGCTGCCGCAGATCGGCAAAGTTGTCCGTCGTTTCAAAATAGAGCGGCTCGCCCAAGACGGTGTGGATAAAGTCGCTGTGCATGGCTTTGTCGGCCCACCGGATGGCCGAACACCACCCCTCCAGCACGTTCTGCTCCCCAGTGTAATGCTTGGTGTGCGGGTCGAAGTAGAACTGGCTTTGAGCCTCCGCTCCAATCTGCTGGGCGTTGAAGCGCGCCAGCGCCTCTATATTCGCCTGGGTGGCGACCAGTTCCAATCCCCGGCGCTGGGGAGAAGGAAATCGCTCCACCGTCCCCAACAACCGCGACAGATCAGGCCAATGGAGAAACTTGGTCTGCTCGATATTCAAAGCCCCCAACAGCAAGCTGGCCAGCCATTGCTTGAACAGCGGCTCTGCCGGATCCACGACTTGAGCCACGGCCACCAAAACCGGCGCCAGGACCAGCACCCCCGCATGATCGCACCAGGCTGTCTGGGGTGCCGGGTTGAGCCCCTCCGTCGGCGGCTCCGGTTCCGGGGTCGCCCCACTGTCAGCACAACCGCAAGGCTTCTCCCTCGTCTGGGAACTAACTGATTGATTATCAGCCACATCCGGACTGGGCTGTGGGAGATCCTCTGCGGTT
>CAZZLB010000627.1:0-2113 GCA_964654655.1 uncultured Rhodoferax sp.
TTGCAGTGCGGCACGCTTGTGTTTACCGATCCGAAGAATCAGTGCGCCATGCCGGTCTATCAGCCCTATTCGTTGGCATCCGCAACCGCAGCAGCGGCGAAGCTTGCCTCGGATCAGCAGCTGGCACTGGCCGCTCATGCGCGGGAGCTGTCGTCACAACCCTTGATTCCGTGCCCGGCCTATATTGGGCTGCCTCCGGTTCTTGCCTGCGTGGCTTCCCGATGCATTACTTCGCCTGGCAGCACTCCTTTGTAGGCGAAACCTGTTATCGGGTCGCGTTGCGTCAGGAACTGATTCAGGATCCGGAGGGGGGACTGTGCCTCAGAGATTTCGCCGGTGTTCGCGCCGGGCAATCCAGATGGTTGACGCCAGAATAACCATAGCACCAAGCAAGGTGGTTTGGCTTGGCACATCGGAAAACACCAGCCAGCCCATCAGCGAGGCCCAGATCAAATCGAGAAAGCGCAAGGACTGGGTGGCCGAGATGTCGGCGGATCGAAAGCCACGGGTCAGGCAGTACTGACCCAGTGAACCCAGCACGCCTGCCATGGCAAAGCCAAGCCATTGCCAGGGGCTTGGTGCTGACCAGTGCAACAGTCCCATGGGCAGACTCAGGGCAGTTACCGAGAGGGCCTGCCACAGCACAATGACACCAGGCTTTTCGTAGCGGGTGAGGGTCTTGGTCATCAGGAACGAGGCGGCAAAGACCGGGCAGGATGCGAGCATGGCCAGGGCGTACCAGCCGCCCTGACCCGTCAGCCTGGGCGCGACGACGACCAGAACACCCGACAAGCCGACTACGGCAGCAACCCAGCGATCGGCGCGCATCTTCTCGCCCAGGAACCAGGATGCGCCCAGCATGATGAAGATCGGCCCGGTAAAGCCAATGGCCGTCATGTCCGCCAGCCCAAGATGGGGCAGGGCGATAAACCACAGCGTCAGGCCCACGGTATGGACTGCACCGCGCCAGAGTTGCCCGCTCAGGTTGACCGGGCGATAGGCCAGCAAGCCTTCGCGCAAGACCAGCGGCAGCAGGGCGACGATGCCAAAAACGTAGCGCAGAAATTGCGATTGAAACGGGTCGAGCGACAGGGTGATGGACCGGACCGTGGCATTGAGACCGGAAAACACCAGGCCGCTCAAGGCCACCCACAGCATGCCGCGCCAAACGGCGGGCAAGCGGTGCACTCGCATGCGAGCGTGCCTGTGCGCTAGCGCAATCCGGCGTGGGATCCGTCTGAACAAGGGGCTTAGGGGTTTCAATGCTTTTTCTTGCCCGGTAGCACGGGAATCGGCTTTCGATCTGCCAGCATGTGCCTGATCCCGAGAACCGGGTGCCGCAGCAGCATTCGTGGCCCGGCCCAGCGCATCACGACCCTGATTCTCTCCCGCATGGCATCGTTGTAGCAGTGCACAACGCACTTGGCGCAGTTGGGCTTGGCGTCGCCGAACACACAGCGCTGCAGGCGGCGCTCGGCGTATTCGAATAATTCGCTGCAGTCGGCACACAGGGGCTCACCCGCGTGGTGGTGGCTGCAGTACATGCGGATCATCACCGCTATGGTTTTGAGTTCGCGCACACGCTCGATGAATTGCTTGTCGGTGGTGAATTCGATGAACTGGTCTGACATTCGGGTCTTTTATTCCGGGTTGGTGCCACACCCCATTTTGCCTTCTGTCCGGAAGGTCCTTCGTGCCTTGCCTGTGCTTACATCGGCGTCTGCGGCTTTTCCGATTGGACGGCGCGCTATCATTGATTTCGCAACCCCACCGGAGCAGCCACCATGCAAATCGACCCCGCACTTCAGTCCAACGCTGACAACTACAAATTGCTGACCAATCTGGTCGTGCCGCGTCCTATCGCCTGGGTCAGCACGCTCAGTCAAAGCGGGGCGGTCAATCTGGCGCCGTTCAGCTTTTTCAATGCGCTGGGTAGTGACCCCGTGTACCTGGTCATCAGCGTGGGGCGCAACGACAAGGGCGAGCTCAAAGACACGGAAAAGAACATCCAGGCCAATGGCGAGTTTGTGGTGAACATGGTGACCGAAGATCTGTTCGACGCCATGAACCTGTCGGCGGCCGATTTTCCGCCGGATCAGAGTGAGTTGGAAGC
>CAZZLB010000628.1:0-2108 GCA_964654655.1 uncultured Rhodoferax sp.
AGTTGGTCGGGCCTTGGCTCGGGGATGAACAGCGGCGTCATCGCGCTGGCGATGTCCGGCACCAATCTCTACGCTGTCGGGGATTTCACCAAGGCGGGCGGGACTACCGTTAATTACCTGAATTCGTCCCTGAATTTATACACTATTTGAGGAGGATGAGGGCCGGAGGGCAGTGGGAGGCCCGTCAAATATAGCGCGGACGCGTTTTTAAAATGCATTTTTCAGTTGCTGCTTTTCCATGCCTAGTGTATATATTATACACTATGAGCTTCATTCGCCGCATCAAGAAAAAGGGCCGGATCTATCTGGCTGAAGTCGAAAATGTCTGGGTCAATGGCACCTGCAAGCAGCGCCATATCCGTTACGTCGGACGCCAGGCCGACGGCCAAACCATCCTGGCCTCCTCGCTCTCCAACGCCCAGATCGACTCCGTCAAATTGCATGGCCCGCTGCTGGTCCTCCACCACCTGGCCAAGGAAATCGGATTGGCTGAGGAGCTGGGCGCTTACAGCCAGGAAATCCTGAGCCTGGTCTATGCCCATGGCCTGGATTATCAAAGCCTCAACCACATGCCCGACTGGTTCGAGCGGACTGACTTGAACCTCCTGCTCCAGCTCGATGGCCTGACCGAAAAGCGCCTGCTCAACGCCCTGGACTCCCTGGAAGCGATGGATGGCCAGCGGCTGCAGCAGCGTTTATTTCAAAAGCTCTGCCGCCATTACCAGGTCCAGCCCAAAACGGTGATCTATGACGTCACCCACACCTATCTTTACGGCAAGCACTGCCCGTTTGGGAAACTGGGGCACGATAAAGAGGGGGCCCAGGGGCGGCCCTTGATCCAGATCGGGCTGAGCGTCACGCAAGCTGAGGGGTTCCCGCTTTTCCACAAGGTCTTTGACGGCAACGTCCACGACGCCAAAACGCTGCAGGAGATGGTCGAATCCTGCCGCGGCTACCAAATCCCGGAGGGCCTCCTGATTTATGACCGGGGGATTGTGTCCAAACGCAACCTCAAGGACATCAGCAAGTTAAACTGGAACACGCTCTGCGGAATCCCCCTCAACAATGCCTTGAAAAAGTTATGGCGCCCCTGGGCCGACCCCCAGCGGCTCACCCAGTTATCCAACCGGGTGGTGGCCGGGTCCAGCGTCTTTTATGTGCAGTCCCGCACCCATCAGATCGACGGGGTTAAGGGCCGCTTGCTGCTCTGCCTCAATGCCAGACAACGCCAACTGCTGCAGGAGGCGCGCTTTGAGGAATTGACGGAGGCGCAAAAGCTTTTGGCCCAAGGCCAAGCCATCAAAGCCGGATTGGAGAAATACTTCGACCAGCAAGGGCGGATTCTGGAGCCAGTCCTGGCCCAAGCCCAGGAGTATGACGGCTTTGGCTGCCTGTTCTGCACGGGCGCACTGAAACCGGAGCAAATCCTCACGCTCTACTTCAGCAAGGACGTCGTTGAGAAAGCCTTTTGCACGCTCAAGGGCATTACCCAGCTGCAGCCAGTCCGGCATTGGCTGGCCGGGCGGGTGCGCGCCCACGTTTTCATCTGCTATCTGGCCTATCTGCTGCTGTCCTCCCTGCAATACCGCCTGGCCAAAACCGAATTCACGGCGGCCAAAGCTTTGGATGAGCTGAGCACCGTCTACAAAGTGTATCTGCGCGACGCAAAAAAAGGCTTCCAAATCTCACGAATTGTCACTTTGAGCAAGAAACAGGACGACATCCTCAAGGCCATCGATCCCTTGCTCCCATCATAGTGTATAAAAACCGGGTGGAATTAAGCCCACAAAGCGCTGTTTTTCCGCTGGTTGGTTAAGGCCAGCTTGCTGCCCGCATAGACGATGCGGCCTGCGATCATGGCCAGGCAATCCCACACCCACGGCAGGGGGCGGGAGTAAAGCATTGTGTCCAGGCCCAATTGGCGGGCCATTTCCAGCGCGGCATGACTGGCGCCGTATTCCTTGGAGTTGGTGCATTGGAACGCGCCGGGATTGCCCTTGGGGATGATTTCCCCCTGGAAGGCGGCTTGGATGAGTTTGAGCTGGGCCAGGGTCAGCCCGGTGATGCGTCCGTGCTGGGTGTGTTTGACGGCTTGGGTTTGGGGATCG
>CAZZLB010000629.1:0-2099 GCA_964654655.1 uncultured Rhodoferax sp.
CGGCAGGTCGGACTTGGTCACCACCAGCAGGTCGGCAATCTCCAGAATGCCCGCCTTGATGGCCTGCACGTCGTCGCCCATGCCCGGCGCGCAGGCAACGATGCGGGTGTCGGCCACGCGCATGATCTCCACTTCAGATTGACCAGCACCCACGGTTTCGATGATGATGGTATCGAAGCCTGCTGCGTCGAGCACGTCAACAATCTCTTCGGTGCTTTGCGACAGACCTCCCAGATGGCCGCGTGTGGCCAGAGAGCGGATGAAAACATTGGCGTGCGCGCCGTGCTCGCCCATGCGCACGCGGTCGCCCAGCACGGCGCCGCCGCTGATCGGGCTTGACGGATCAACGGCCACCACCGCAATGCGCTGGCCGCGCGCAAGCAGTTCGCCCAGCATGGCATGAACCAGCGTTGACTTGCCGGCGCCGGGGGCGCCCGTGATGCCCAGCACATGGGCGCGGCCCAGATGTGCTGCCAGTGCGTGGGAGGCGGTGCCGGGGCGCAGTTCAGCGTGCTCGATCAGGCTGATGGTGCGCGCCAGTACGCGCCGGTCGCCGCTCAGCAGGGCAGGTGGCACGCCCCAGCCAGGATGGGAGTGGTGGCGCTGGCTCACACGATGGCCTGTACGTGACCAAAACCCATCTCGCGGCGCAGGGTATGGCAGATTTCGCCATGGGTGCAACCCGCATCCGCCGCTTCCACCACCCGGCCAAAGACGTTGTCCTTGATGTCGCCAGCGGAGCGTGCCAGCGCATCGAGTGCTGTTTGAACCGTCGCCTGTGAGCGAGCGGCCTTGAAGGCCTTGAACTCATCGATCAGTGCCTGCATGCTGCTGCGGTCCGGCCGTGTGTTGATGGGGCGTGCGCTGCTGTCTTCCTCGACCTGGTAGGCGTTCACGCCAACCACCGTCTGTTCGCCCGAGTCCACTTTTTGCTGGAACCTGCGTGCCGACTCGCCAATCATGCCTTGCACCAGACCGCTCTCCACCGCCTTGTACATGCCGCCCGCGTCCTGCACGCGCTTCATCACACGCTCGATCTGCGCCTGCATCTGGTCGGTCAGCGTCTCCACGTAGAAACTGCCACCCAGCGGGTCAATCACGTCGGTCAGGTGTGCTTCCTCGCGCAACACGTTTTGCGTGGCGATGGCGATGCGCGCGCCGAACTCGCTTGGGCAGGACAGTGCCTCATCAAAGGCATCGGTGTGCAGCGATTGCAAGCCGCCCAGAATGCCAGCCATGGCCTGCACCGTGACGCGGGAGATATTGTTCAGCGGCTGCTGGCGTGTCAGATCGACGCCCGAGGTCTGGGCATGGAACTTGAAGCGCCAGGAGCGCGGGTCTTTGGCGCCCAGCCGATCGCGTGCCAGGCCGGCCCAGATGCGCCGCGCCGCGCGGAACTTGGCGATTTCCTCAAAGAAACTGACCGAGACGTCGAAGAAGAAGGTGAAGCGGGGCAGGAACTGGTCCGGGTCCATGCCACGTGCCATGCAGTCCTCGGCGTTCTGGATCGCAGTGCAGAGCGTGAAGGCCATCGATTCTGCAGGTGTGGCGCCAGCCTGCTGTGTGTGCTGGCCCACCACCGACATCGGATTCCATTTCGGCAGATAGCGGTTGCAGAACTCGATGTGATCGGTCAGGATGCGCCGCGCACCGGGCAGCGCGATGCGGAAGAACATGTGGTTGGCGACATAGTGGCTCAGGTAGTCGCTCTGGTTGGAGGTGCCGCTGATGCTCTTCCAGTCGGTGCCGCGCCGGCGTGCCGCGGCCAGCATGAAGGCCAGCAGGGTGAACGGCGTCGGGTCGTTCTGGGCGCAGGATATTTTGGCCAGATCCACGCCCTGCAAGGCGCGGTCCATGTGGCCGGTGGTGTTGATCACCGTGCCGCAGGTGCCGAGCAACTCGATGTGCGATTCGTCCATGTCGTAACCACGGAACACCGAGTTGCAGGGAATCGGTGATAGCGCCGTCGCGCCCTGCGCCAGCACTTCCAGCAGGCGGGCGTTGAATTCGCCAGGCGTGCCCAGACCGGTGAGTTGGCGCTGCGACCAGGTCTTGCCGCGGTGCATGGTGGCGTAGATGCCGCGCGTGTAGGGTGCCTG
>CAZZLB010000630.1:0-2098 GCA_964654655.1 uncultured Rhodoferax sp.
TTCAATTGAACCTTCGCAACCTTTGGAGAGCGAGCCAATCCTTTCTAACGGTTAGTTGATGTTGACGTGAGCGCCCTATACAGGCTGACTCACGTATCCTTTCTGGAACTCACGCTCGTGCGCCAGCAGCGCCCAGATCGTTCGTGCCATCTTGTTGGCCAGCGCAACCACGGCCACATTGGCCGGTCGGCGTTGGGTCAGATTCGTCACCCACTCGGTGGGTTGCTTGCTGTTGGCGATCACGCTGCGCGCGCCATGAATCAGCAAGGTGCGCAAGTAAGTGTCGCCGCGTTTGCTGATGCCCAGCATGCGGATGCGCCCGCCCGTGCCGGTGTGTTTGGGCACCAGGCCCAGCCAGGCGGCAAACTCCCGGCCTGACTTGAAGCTCTTTGGGTCTCCCATCGATGCTACGGCTGCGGTCGCTGTGAGCAGGCCCACGCCCGGAATTTCAGCAATGCGACGGCTGGCCTGGTCTTCTTTGTGCCAAGTGCGCAAGCGCCGTTCGATCTCCACGACTTGTTCATCGAGTTGACCGACTCGCCCCCATTGTTCGCGCAAGGTATCGAGTAGCACCGCAGGCAGTCGATCCACCAGCTTGGCCAGCGCGACCACAATGCCCTTAGTAATGCCTGCGCGGCCTTGGGGCATGACCTCGCCGTACTCGGCCAACAAGCCTCGCAGTCCATTGACTTGCGCGGTGCGGAATTTGACCAACTGGCTGCGCATACGGTGCAGGGCCAGTACGGCTTGCTGGGCTTCGGATTTGACGGCCACAGCCTTGATTGCAGGCTGCTGCATTGCTGTCCAGATGGCGCGGGCATCGGCCGCGTCGCTCTTGTTGCGTCCGACAAACGGCCTGACCATCTTGGCGGGCAATAACTTCACTTCGTGCTTGAGGTCGATCAACTTGCGCGCCCAGTGCTGGGCGCCACCGCAAGCCTCCATGCCGATCAGACATTGGGCACGGTTGGCAAAGTGCTCGAGAAACTTCTCGCGCTTGAGCTGCACGCTCACGATCTCTCCAGTTTCGGCATCGATCCAATGCAGTTGAAACACCCGTTTGGCGATATCTACGCCGACCACGTTTTTGCTACCATTCATTTCGGAGTCTCCGGTTTGCCTGTGAAGATCACATCTTCCACCTTGGGCACTTTGATGCCGTCGGCCCGCGAGACTCCACCTACATTCCCCAAACAAACCTTGGCAAACCACGGTGCAGACTTATCCGCCGGGTAAAGCCTGGGGACAACTGGGCGTGCCCCTCTCAGGCACATGATCCCAGTTGTCCCCAGGTGCGAAGCACCCGGCGGGTAAGTCGTGTTCTGTGCGCTATTCATCTTTCACTTTGGTGTCAGCCCTTTCGGGGGGAGGCGTCCATACCATTTCCTTCAGAAATTGGGGGGGTGTGGCTTTAGCGCAGGCCGTCCCATTTGGCGATGGCGTTGGCGGCCAGACCGCCGACACGGGCGTGGATGCGTGGCCCGGTGCTCATCACAAGAATGTAAACAATCTCCTGCGCCGAGGGCGCACCCGGAACGCGGACTTCCATCGCGTCAAAGTGGCTGCGTACATAACTGGCATTGATGTGCGTGAGTGGCACGTCCAGCGCGGCGCCCGGTCCACCAACCTTCTTGGTCGATGGCACGATGGCCAGCGCATTGCCGGGCTGACCGGTCTTGCTCTCGCCCTGACCCTTGGTGTAGTTGGCGAGGTCGCCCTTCCAGCCCAGCAGTTCGCGCATCGCATACCCGCCGGGCACGTGCCAGAGCGCACCGTGTTCCAGTTCCCCGTCGGCGCCGATGATGGCGCCCTTGCCGTAGCCCTCGATGCGATCGGCTGGCACCTTCATGGCGGCAAGCAGGCGCCGAGCCATATCGACACCCACCGGCTGCAACTCATCCATCATGGGCAGGATGTCGTTCTCATAGCGCCCCGCAAAAGGGTTGGTCAGCACGGCACCGATGGCACCGCGCAGCAGTGGCGTTGCCGCAACCGGGCCAAACTCATGGCGGATTTCCTCCACCTGCGTAAAGACTCGTCTTGTTTCAATCATGAAGTGAATCCATCCCGTCTTTCATGCAAATACCGCGCCAGTTTG
>CAZZLB010000631.1:0-2096 GCA_964654655.1 uncultured Rhodoferax sp.
TTTTCTTTTTCTTTATATTTAGTGTGTAATTTGTCACTATGAACCATTATATAACTCTTATCACCATTAATATAACTAAGTTCTTTAACTTCTCTATAATATTTAGCTAGTTCACATGATTCATCTTTTAATAAATCTTCTAACATACCCATTAATAAATCTTCATTTTCATTAATTGCCATTTTAGCGGTGGTTTTTATAAGATTCATATGATTCAATGATAAATCATGCATTCTTTGCATAGCTTCCAATAAAGATGTTGATACCATATTAGAACTATTATACGTTATAGATATAGTAGGTGATACATGAAGATGTTCTACTAAGAAATTAGATAACATTATTGCATGGCGTTGTCTATCCATCGAATAGAATCTATGAAATCTTTTATATCCTTGAAAACCCATTTCATGACAATGATTCATTTCATTTAATTCCATAGCACTCAATAGTAATTCACCACTTATAATGCTACTAACATTAGCTAAAAGCTGTGGGGTCATGATGTATCCTCCTTATGTTTAAAAAAGAGGGGTTTTATCCCCTCTATTAATTTTTAATTACTTATTACCATTACCGTTACTGTTTCCATTTCCATTACTATTCGTATGTAGTGTATTTATTTGACTTTGAATAGTCTGAAAATATGGAGTTAAATGTTGTAAAATAACATTTGTTTGTGCAGCATTATTAGCATTTAAAGCATTTGTTTGACTAAGATTTGATATTTCAGTTTTAGCGTCAGTTAATGCTGAATTTAACTCTGCAAGTCTAATATCATTAATTAATTGTCTAGTCATACTTCCATCAGCAGCAATCTTTTCTTTTATTTCACAACAACATGCCGCCATTTGAGAAGCTAAAGAATTTTGACCTGCTATTAATTGATTAGCATTATTTGCAGCATCTCTTCCAATTTCGTTAAATCCTTGTAATAGAGTTGTTGTAGCATTATTAAATCCTTGTTGTGTTGTAGCTTGTAATTGATTGAAAGAATTCAATTGTTGCATCCCCTGATTATTTATCTGAGTTGCAACATCTCTTCCTAATCCATTAATACTACTTAAAGTTGTAAAATTAGCGTTAGCAATATTTTGATTTGTTTGTCCAAATAGATTATTATAATCTCTACCAATAGATGCTAAATCACTCTTTATAGAGTCAACACCATTTTCAACTTCACTTATTTCACTACTAATCCCTTGATTTGTTACTGTGTTTGATAAGGCATTTAACTGACCTTGTATGGCTGTTATTCCTGCTGTTTGTCCACCTTCGACATTACCAGCATAAAATCCGCCACCTGGATATCCACCCATTCCATATCCATAACCATAACCTCTGTTTCCACCCCACATACCATTTTGACCAAATAGTAGTCCACCTAATAGTAGTCCACCTAAGCCTCCACCTAATAATCCATCGTTTGATGATGGTGTTCCAGTCATTACCAATGGTGTGCCTCCTGCTAATCCTTCATAACCCATGATGTAAAACCTCCATATTATTGTCTATATCAACATCTATAAAAGATGGATACGATAAATTAAGTATTTATAAATGGTTTAAGTTTATTTAAAGCTATTTGAAGTGCATGATGATTGTTTATTCTATCTAATACTAATATGGCTTCATCTCTAGTCAATTTTGCCATTTCAAAAGTTTTTAATATTTCAGCATCTCTAATTGCTTGATGTTTTGGATCTGTTAATATTTCATTTATGTTTGGTTGATGATTAGGTACATTTGATTGTACATTTGTATTATTTGATTGTGGATTATTTATATTTGATTGGGGGATATTAATAAGTGGTAATTGTTGATTTATATTTGATGGTTGCTGCATGTCTATACCTCATTTCCTCTATTTATAGCCATTTGGCGTTTTCTTTCTTCATTTAAACTAGTATTTCTACTAGCTAATTCTCGTTTACTCATTTTCTTAGATGGTTGATTTTTAATATTACAAACATTTATTAATGTCATTAATCTATTTAAATGCCATTTTTGACACTCAAAAGGTATATTAAAAGCTATCATCCAATAATATATAATTTCAGAAGTTATTATATCTCTATTTATGGTTTGATTCTGCC
>CAZZLB010000632.1:0-2092 GCA_964654655.1 uncultured Rhodoferax sp.
GCGGAATCCGCGCTGATCTTGATCTGATACTCTTTGTCGGGCATCGGGAGGGTTGAAGGTTGAGGGTTGAAATCTGAAGGTTGAAGGCCGGAGAGTCATCACCTGCACCCTGCAACCTTCAACCTGCACCCTGTAACCGGCTAAGGATTGGCCGGCGCGTTCGTCTTCGCGGCCTGCTCGGCCAGCCACACGGCGTTGCTGCTCTCCACGGCCCAGAGCATGTTGCTGGCCTCGTAAGCCTTCACAGCCTCCACAAGTGCTCCCACGGCGTAGGCCAACTGTGGCACCTTCTCACACATCCCAAGAGCATCGGGGATGACTACGCGACGATGTGTGGACTCGTCGGTGTTGAGCTTGCCAGTGGTGCTGCTCTTAGGAGCCAAGACGCACGCTGCGGTGGCGTTCGTGCCGTCAGCGCATTTGATGGTCATCAAGGTCATGAACTCCCGGTCGTAAGTGACGGCGGGCTTGGTTGGCTCCACGATGGGTGTCGGGAGCGTGATGATGCCTGCGTCCTGCGCAATGAGGAGCGGGGCGGTGAGGGTGAGAACTGCGATTAGTTTTTTCATGTGGGCCTTTCTATTTTGTTAAGGGTTTACGGAGATTAGGGTGCTGTGTCAGCCGATGACCCCATGCGGTCCACGGGGTAATGGAAGTCCATGTCCAATGTCACTGCTCCGGTGTAGTTGGAATTGCCAGCGTCAGTAACAGTGACGGTGCCCCAGACTTTTCCTGATATGCCGGGATAGAAGTTCGTGAAGGACCAGTGGTTGCCTTCAAAGAGCACTTGGGCGTTCTTTTCGAGTAGCACATCGGTAAACACGTTGGTGACTGGCGTGACATTCGTAAGAATCGTAACGGCATTCGAGACGTTTAGCGCAGCTCCAAAGTATTTAACCGTGAATGTCTTTCGGCAGGTAGTAGATGAATATGCCGTTGCGTCCATCGGCATTGCGTGCAAATGGAACTCTGTATAGAGCGTGGAGTTTGACGGCGCAATGTCGTGTCCAAACTGCGTCTGGAAATCCGCAACGTCGTTGTTCACGAACCCCAACGCGCTTATTCCGTTGGCCGGAACGAATGCAGTTCTGGCTGGTGCTGTAGCTCCAGTGCCCCAAGTGAAAACAATGGGCGAATCCTTCCAGCGCGGCACAGATAACAGGAAGTTGGTAGCAGTGACGGTGGTTTGCGAGACAATGTTGCTGGCGGTGAGGGTGTTGGTGATAACTGCTGAAAGGGCGTTTAGCGCAGCCCCGTTGGTGCCAGTGCTATCACGCACGGCTAGTCCTCCGCCACCAGCGTAGAGACGCACGGCGTTGTTGCCCAGCGAAACATACGTTCCCGCTGAGTAGTAGCCGGAAGCCGTGTAATATGGTGAGAATATATAACCTCCAACGACAAAGGTGCCGTTCACTTCTAGGTCATAAATGGAATTCACCTTGTTGATGCCCACCTTCCCGTTTGTAATCGTCATCCACGCTGAACCGGGGGTGCCAAACTGGAGAGAGTTTGACCAGACATTGAGAACGGTGTTACCCGTCAGCCTTGATCCGGTTGCCGATACGATCGGCCCGCCGCTGCCGAATGTTACGCCCGGAGTAACACCGCCCACGGTAATCGGCTGGTCGGTCACGAGGCCCGTGCTGTCGCTGGTGAGGAGGGTTGGATAGGTTGTGCCGACGATGTTGCTTGAAGCCGACGCCAGGCCACTCACGATGGAATTGCCGTTGACGTTCAGTGCATATCCCTGCGTGTAGTTGGTAGTCGCGCCGACAATCACCGTGCCGTTGGTTGTGCCCCAGCGGAGCCGCATGACGTTGCTGCTGATGGCCCCTTGGAGGTCGGGGCCAATCGCGAAGCGATATGAGTTTCCGTTCGCAGATGTAACGCCGTTGGTTGTCTCGGTGTAGATGGACGCCGCGCTATAGCTGCCGGACAGACGCGGAGCCTGCACCGCTGTGCTGGCCGATATGCCGCCGGACACATCCAAGGTGTTTCCGGGGTTGGATTTGTTGACGCCGACATTTCCGCTCGCGGCGATGACCAAGTTGGTCGCAACGGTTGTGGCGTTGGATATACCTCCCCATGTCGT
>CAZZLB010000633.1:0-2088 GCA_964654655.1 uncultured Rhodoferax sp.
ACTTGTTTGCAGTCAAAGCGATGGTCCCGGCTGTAACCGTAGCGGGCCTTGTTAACCCCACTTCGCGGATTCAGACCCCTAAAAATTAGGATTTTCGATTTTCGGATTCGCAAGTGATTCAAAATGAGGGTGCGGCTGGGCGTCCAGCCGCTAAAAACGCTGTAGTGCCGACCAACCCTGTTCACAAGGGCCGCAATTTGTGCATAATCCTTCACCGTTATGTTTTTGCGCTGCAAAGTTCGCAAGAAAGACGGCAAGGAGCACCGCTCCTGGAGCATCGTTGAAAACCAGCGTTTGGCCAGCGGACGGGTTGTCCAGCATCATGTGCTTTACCTGGGGGAAATCAATGACACGCAAAGTCTGGCCTGGCGCAAGTCCATCGAGGCCTTTCTGGAAAACCAGCCCGACGCGCCTCCATCCACCCTGTCCCTGTTTCCAGAGGACACCCCGGCAACTGCGGTCGCCGATGAAGACATCGTTCGTCTTCGTCTGAAGGAAATCAAACTCTGCCGCCCGCGCCAGTGGGGCGCCTGCTGGCTGGCCCTTCACACATGGAAGGAGCTTGGACTCGATCTCTTTTGGCAGGAGCGCCTGCCGCGCGGCCGCAAGGGAACCCCATGGGATCAGATCCTTGCCGTGCTGGCCTGCTACCGCTTGATTGCTCCGGGCAGCGAATGGAAGCTGCATCGGCAATGGTTTCTTCAGAGCGCAATGGCCGATTTGCTGGGCGGCGATTTTGGCCTGGCCGAACAGCACAAGCTTTACGAATGTCATGACCGTCTTCTCGAACACAAGGAGGCTTTGTTCACGCATTTGCAGGGCCGGTGGAAGGATCTCTTCAACGCGTCTTTTGAAGTTCTGCTTTATGATCTCACCAGCACCTATTTTGAAAGCAGCCCGCCCTTTCCCCCCGGCGACAAGCGCCGCTATGGCCACAGCCGGGACAAGCGGTCGGATTGCGTGCAGGTTGTGATTGCATTGATCGTGACGCCCGAAGGATTCCCCCTGGCGTATGAGGTGTTCCCCGGCAACACCTCTGATAAAACCACGCTCAAAGATTTTCTGGCTCGCATCGAAAAGCAGTATGGCAAAGCCAAACGCATCTGGGTGATGGACCGGGGGATACCGACCGAGGAAGTCTTGAAAGAGATGCGCGAGCAAGAGCCGCCCGTGGATTATCTGGTGGGGACGCCCAAGGCGCGGTTGAATCAATATGAACAAGCGCTGCTGGAGAAAACCTGGCAGCAGGCGCGGGAAGGGGTGGAGGTGAAACTACTGCCCCAGGACAAGGAACTCTACGTGCTGGCGCGCAGTCACGACCGGGTGTCCAAAGAGCGCTCCATGCGACGGCGGCAACTCAAATGGCTGTGGCGGCGGCTTAAAGAAATCCAGGGCATGAGCGTCAAACGCGATGAATTGCTCAAGAAACTGGGCGTTGCCCAGCATGAGGCTCCCGCCGCCTGGCGCCTGATCAAAGTCGTCGTGGCTGAGGCAAAGAAAAAGGAGAAGGGCAGCTTCACCTATCAATTGGACAAAGACAAACTGCGCACCGTCCGCCGTCGGGAAGGCAGCTACCTCTTGCGAAGCAATCTGAACGAGACCGATCCGGCCAAACTCTGGCACTTCTATTTGCAGCTGACCCAGGTGGAGGAAGCCTTCAGAAACCTCAAGGGAGATCTGGCCATCCGCCCCATCCATCACCAAGTGGAGAAACGGATCGAAGCGCACATCTTTATCAGCTTCCTGGCTTATTGCCTGCACGTCACCCTGGGGCGAAGACTGCGGGATCTGGCTCCGGGATTAACGACGCGATCCGTGCTGGAGAAATTTAGCGCAGTTCAAATGCTCGACGTGAGAATCCCCACGACCGACAAGAGAGAAATCATTCTGACCCGCCACACGGAGCCGGAGCGGGATCTGCAACTGCTGATTGAAAAACTGAAACTGGATTTGCCGCCACAGCCGCCGCCGAAAATCGCCGCACAACCGCAACAATCAACGCCAGGCTTGTAGTGCCGACCTTTTAAATGCCTGCCTTGATTTGCAATACCTTATCCGTTTGCACCCCCTCCAATCCGCGAAGTGGGG
>CAZZLB010000634.1:0-2086 GCA_964654655.1 uncultured Rhodoferax sp.
GCAGGCTCGCCAGCTGGTTGCGCAACTGCTCCAGGTGCTGGGCCTGCCCTGGGCACGAATCGGTGCCGACGGCATCATCACCGTAGTGTGACTTGGCGTATTCGCCAACGGGGCAGTAATCATCAACGCATGGTGTATGACAAGTCTATCGGTGCATGCACCAATGGCGATATCGGGCAGTGTTTGCCACACTACGAGCCATGGTTGTTATCCCGGACTCACTGGACCAATTGAGCGCGCAGGAATTGCGCGAATTGCTCACGGGCCTGATGAGCAAAGTTGCAAAGCAAGACCAGCAGATCGCAAAGCTTGATCAGACGATCAGCAGCGACGCCAAGGAATTGGTATACCGCCAGACCAAGATTGACCAACTCACGCATGAGATGGCTGTGCTCAAGCGCCACCAGTTTGGCCGCAGCCGTGAGCAACTCGACAGCACGCAGGTCAGCTTGCTCGAAGAAGCCTACGACGAAGACCTTGCTGCCATCGAGCAAGAGCTCAAGAACCTCACGCCACCTGCCAAGACCCACACCGAGCCCCCCAAGAAGCCCAAACGTGCAGCACTGCCGGCCAACCTGGCGCGCGTGGATGTCCACCACGAACCCGACTCCACAAGCTGCAAGTGTGGCTGCCAACTCAAGCGCATTGGCGAAGATGTATCCGAGAAGCTGGACTACACGCCCGGCGTGTTCACGGTCGAGCGCCATGTGCGTGGCAAATGGGTCTGCACCAACTGTGAAACACTGACGCAGGCACCGGTGCCGGCGCAAGTCATTGACAAGGGCATACCAACAGCCGGATTGCTAGCTCAAGTGTTGGTGGCTAAGTTTGCGGACCATTTGCCCCTTTACCGCCAGGAGAAGATCTTTGGTCGTGCGGGCCTTGAGATACCACGCTCCACACTGGGTGCGTGGGTGGGCATGTGCGGCGTACAGCTACAGCCCCTGGTGGATGCGCTCAAAGCGTCGGTTCTGAGCCACTCGATACTGCATGCGGACGAAACACCGATTCCTATGCTCAAGCCAGGCAACAAGAAGACGCACCGGGCCTACCTCTGGGCGTACGCACCGGGAGTCTTTGAAGCTACGCGATCTGTGGTCTACGACTTCTGCGAGTCCCGCTCCGGCGAACATGCCAGGGCGTTTCTCGGTAAAACCAATGCTGACAGTGCCAACAGTGGCTGGAGCGGCACGCTGGTTTGCGATGATTTCGTGGCTTACAAAGCGCTGTTTACCAAGGGCATCACCGAGTCCGGCTGCATGGCCCATGCCAGGCGAAAGCTCTTTGAACTGCATGCCAATCACACTAGCCTGATTGCTGCTGAGGGTCTTAAATTCTTTGAACTACTGTATGACGTGGAGCGCGACACAAAGGCACTGAGTGCCGAGGATCGCAAGAGAATTCGACAGGAAAAGGCCAAACCGGTTGCCGATGCACTGCACAAGTGGCTGGTATTGCACCGAAGCAAGGTTCCCGACGGCTCGGCGACGGCAAAAGCACTGGACTACAGCCTCAAACGCTGGGTGGCGCTGACGCACTACCTGTATGACGGTCAAGTACCGATTGATAACAATTGGTGCGAAAACCAAATCCGCCCGGCAGCTCTAGGCAGAAACAATTGGCTTTTTGCAGGGTCTCTGCGCGCCGGTCAGCGTGCCGCCGCCGTGATGAGTCTGATTCAAAGCGCCAGGATCAGTGGGCATGACCCGTATGCCTACATGAAGGACATCCTCACGCGACTGCCAACGCAAAAGAACAGCCAGATCGATGAGCTCCTTCCGCACCGCTGGACGCCACAGATTCAATAGCCTGGTCAACCTGTGTTGGCTGCGCGCTTACGGTCGGCGAACTCAAAAAGCCGACACAAGCAGAAGTCGTTGTCACGCAAGGCGATGTGCGTGTGCTACGGCGAAAAAGTTGGCGGAGATTTCCAGAGAACAGAGGGCAGAAAAGGGTCGAACCGGGCGCCATCGGCCCCCGTTCACACCGCCCCCTGGCACACGCAGAATGCGCGTGAACCCCGCGTACGTTGCGGGGTCTGGAAGTGAAAACGCCCAACCGAGAACGGTTGGGCGTGAATTGGTGG
>CAZZLB010000635.1:0-2070 GCA_964654655.1 uncultured Rhodoferax sp.
AAGCCTGCGTCAGCACGGTGTTTCCATCCTGCTGGTCGAGCAGAATGCACGCGCCGCGCTCGCCGTGGCCGACCGGGCCTACGTGCTGGAGATGGGCAGCATCGCCCTGACCGGCAAGTCCAGTGATCTGGCCAGCGACCCGCGCATCATCGAAACCTACCTTGGCATTGGTGGGCGCAAAGTCACTGCCACCTGAAAAAAGCCGTCGTACAGTTAAAAGCCGTATACTGTACGGACTGTACGTTTTATGGATCACTCATGTCTGCCAATTCCAGCTATGGCCTAGAACAGGCCCGCATCCAGTTGCCCTCCATCGCCGCCAATGCCCATGCCGGCGTCGCCAGCATCATTACCCGGCATGGCAAGCCGTATGCGGCGATCGTGCCGGTGCAGGACTTGCAAAAGCTGCGCTCCGCCGCCCATGCGCCGACCAGCCTGTTGACGCTGCGCGGCACAGGGAAGGGTTTGTGGGGAACGGACGTTGGGAAGACAGTTGCCCGCTTGCGCGACGAATGGGACAGGGGCTGAATGAAAAGCAAGACGCCTCGTATGTGGGCAGGTTTGACCAAGGGTGCTACCGTGTTGGTCGACACGGCGCCCTTTATTTATGTGCTTGAATCGCACCCGCAACTGGCTGACCAGTTTGTGGGATTGTTTGAAGCCGCAGCAAAAGGCGACCTGACGATTGCACTATCAACCATCACGCTGGCTGAGGTCCTGACCGGCCCTTTCAAGGTGGGGCAAACGGCGCTGGCCAAGCGTTATGAAAAGGCCTTGTCGCAATACAAGGTGATTGCGGTCTCCGCCGCGATAGCGGCCTTGGCCGCACAGTTGCGCGCGCGATATCGATTGAAGCTGCCGGACGCCATTCAGCTGGCAAGCGCGCTGGATATTGGCGCCGCCGCTTTGGTGACGCATGACCGGGACTTTTCTCAGGTCAGCGGGATGACCATCTTGGCGGGCGACCAGGACCCTGCACCATAAGTTGAACGATCAAGCTCCGTTGAAGCCCCCTTGAAGGTGTAGAAAACACCTGTTGACAGCTGCAATGTTGGTATATACCATGAGACATACCATGCAATACAGAGGGTCAAAATGAACCAAACCGCAAAAATATTTGCGACTGGCCGCAGTCAAGCAGTTCGCCTGCCGCTGGAATTCCGCTTTGACGTGGCGGAAGTCTTCATCCGCCACGACCCCATCACAGGCGATGTGGTGCTGTCGCGCAAGCCTGCTGATTGGCAAGGCTTGCTCGACGTGGTGGCTCAAAACAAAGACGAAGACTTGCTGGTAGCGCGCCGTCAAACCCACACACGGCGCGACCCCTTTGAAGGCTTCCAGGAATGAGCCAGCGCTACATGCTGGACACCAACGTGCTCAGCCACATCATGCAAGGGCGCGATGCCGCCTTGCTGGCGCAGCTGACGAAGGTGCCCGTGGGGCAGGCTGTGATGTCCAGCGTGACCCTTGCAGAGCTCGAATACGGCTTGCACCGCAAAGGGCAACCCGCTCGCTTGCGAAATGCCCTGACGCAAGTGTTGCTCCGTGTGGACGTGTTGCCTTGGGATGAGGACGTGGCGACCTGTTACGGCGAGTTTTGTGCCTCGCTGGAAGCCCAAGGCATCAACCTCAGCGACTTTGACATGATGATTGCCGCCCACGCCGTAGCGTTGGATGCCACTCTGGTCAGTCGTGACAAGGCATTTGCGCAAGTGCCAACGGGCGTGAAAAAACGATTGAGGTTGGAGGTTTGGTAAACCTCGCGTCACACGCATGGTTCACAAAAAAAAGGCGAATGGGCCGAAACATGAGATTTGATTCGATGAGTTCCACTGCGTTCCTTGATCCTCGGTCAGTCCTGGTCCTCTGCGTTCTGGCGATTCTTGCTGCATGCAGCTCGCAGCGATCCCCTGACTGCAACGACCCGTCGGTGATTTCTGCCCTTGAGAGAAACATCAACGAAATTGTGGAAAGTGAACTGTCTGCGGGGATCACGGAGCCAAAACTTCTGGCGAGCGCCAGAAAGGTGTTCCAGCTTCACGTAGAAGGCACACGCACTACCAGCACCGA
>CAZZLB010000636.1:0-2066 GCA_964654655.1 uncultured Rhodoferax sp.
CCTGAGCTGGCCCAGCGTTTACGTGCACCGCGATTTCATGCCAAGGAATTTGATGGTCGGCAATGCCCCCACGCTTGCCACTTCGCGTGCTGCGCTGCCCCCCGAGGAGGTCGTCGCGCCTTGGGGCGGCCTGGCGGCGCTCCATCCTGGCCCCCGATTTGAATTGCAACGCTTGCATGGCATGGCCGAGGGGGTTTACCGCGAGGTGCTGAAGAACCCCTTGATCGCCTGCCGCGTCTACGCACCGGTGGGCGCGCACAAGGACCTGCTGGCGTATCTGGTACGTCGCTTGCTGGAAAACGGTGCCAATTCGTCTTTTGTGCATCAGTTGGCTGACGAGAACGTCGCCCTGCCTGACCTGTTGATCTCGCCGTTGCGGCTGGAGCCGGAGTCCTCGCTGCCGCTGCCGCTTGAACTGTTCGGGCCGGGACGACGGAACAGCGCCGGGCTGGACCTGACGGTCGAATCCATGCGCGAACCACTGCTTGGCGCGTACCGGGAAGTGGTGGTGCCGGTAGTGCCGCAATTCGAGGTGCGGTTGCTTGGTTCGTTAATGCAGGAGAGCGTTGACAGCTTCAGGACGTGGAGCAAGACCGATGTTGCCGAGCGTTCGGCAATTCTGCGCCGCGCCGCCGATGCGCTGGAAGCCCAATTACCCCGGTTCTGTGCGCTGCTGGTGAAGGAAGCTTTCAAGACCTGGGGCGACGCCGTCAGCGAAGTGCGCGAGGCGGTGGACTTTCTGCGCTATTACGCCCTTGAGTCCGAACGCATCATGGCGCCGATGGCGATGCCGGGACCCACCGGAGAGTCCAACGAGCTGCGCCTGATTGGGCGTGGCCCCTGGGTCTGCATCAGCCCCTGGAATTTCCCGCTGGCCATTTTCATGGGGCAGGTGGCGGCGGCACTGGCCACCGGTAACACGGTGCTGGCCAAACCCGCAGAGCAGACACCGGGCGTGGCGCTGGAAGCGGTCCGGATTCTGCACGAGGCTGGTGTGCCTGACGGTGCGCTGCAACTGCTGCACGGACCCGGCGAAACCGTGGGTGCGGCGCTGGTCGCTGCGCCAGGTGTGGCGGGCGTCGTTTTTACAGGCTCCACCACCGTTGCGAAAACCATTCATCGTTCGCTGGCCGCCAAGGACGGTCCCATTGTTCCCCTGATTGCGGAGACTGGTGGCATCAACGCCATGCTGGTGGACAGCACGGCGCTGCCCGAGCAGGTCAGCGATGCGGTCATGCAGTCAGCCTTTCGCAGCGCGGGTCAGCGTTGCTCGGCACTGCGCCTGCTGTGCGTGCATGCCGAGATTGCCGACCAGGTGATCGAGATGATTCAGGGGGCGGCACAGGAACTCGTCACGGGCGATCCGGCCAATCTGGCGACCGATCTGGGACCTGTGATAGACAGGGAAGCTTTCGATGGTATTACGCAGCATCTTGAACGCTTGCATCGGGACGCACTGCCTTTGTTGGACTCACCATTGCAAGTTTCCGCGTCGTCATTGCGAGCGAAGCGCGGCAATCCAGGGGTCATGGATCGCCACGCTTCGCTCGCGATGACGCCTGTCTCCATGGCCCATCTGGTTCCGCCGCAAGCCTTCGAGCTCAATTCCATCGCCGAGTTGCAACAGGAAATCTTTGGGCCGGTACTGCACATCGTGCGCTGGAGCGGCGACCCGCTGGCCCTGATCGACCAGATCAACGCGCTGGGCTATGGTTTGACGCTGGGCATCCAGACCCGTATCGACAGCCGGGCCCAGGCGATGGCGCGACGCGCGCACATCGGCAACGTTTACATCAACCGCAACCAAATTGGCGCGGTCGTTGGCGTTCAGCCCTTTGGTGGCGAGGGCCTGAGCGGTACCGGCCCCAAAGCCGGTGGTCCGCATTACCTGTACCGTTTCTGCGCCGAGCAGACCATCACCGTCAACACCACGGCGGCGGGTGGTAACGCTGCTCTGCTGGCAGCTTGAACACAAGGAAAAACGCCCTGTCAACCGACAGGGCGCTGAGCGTGGGGGGTGAAGTGATCAGGCAGCGTAGGCCGGGTTCAGTCTGAGCGCCGGAACT
>CAZZLB010000637.1:0-2063 GCA_964654655.1 uncultured Rhodoferax sp.
TGTAGCCTCCGCGTCACCTCGATTGAGGGCTCAAAGAAATATTTGGGCTCTCCATCGAGGATTCGTATCCTTAGCTCTCCAATTCCTGGAAGGATGACGCTACCTCGCTGCAGCAATGCGTGTTGCAGGTTGGCAAACACAACCTCCATCAGCTCCGCTATGAGCTTGCCTGTGACCTTGAACTTCATGGCTCGCAACGTGATTAGCAAGTCCGCAGTGAGCTTGCGCTTGGTGTATCCAGACTTTCGACAAAACCCATACCTCATAAGGGTCCTCCAATGACTGCTCGTACAGTAACATTTCAGAGAGATATTGCACAGGAGATACGGCAGAAACACGACGTAACGCTTCGCGAGGCGAGGGACATCATGGACACAGTTCAGCGCCTGCTCGTCGACACCCTACATGCCGGAGGGTGCGTCAGGCTGGGAGAGATAGGCATTCTCATGCCTGTCCTAGTCAAGGCTAGGAAGAGGTATCACCAAGTCACTGGCAAGACATACGACGCGCCCGAGCACCGCACGGTCAAGCTGAAGCTCTCGCCGGGGTTCAAGGGGCGGGTAGCGAAGGGGAAGAAGAAGGTGGTTTCGCGGCTGCGAGACCCCTCCCCAGGATCGATCCAAGTGTCCAAAGGTTCGACATCCTTGGCTAAGGGTTTGAGGGCGAAACGCAACAAAAAGGCTTGACAAACCGGAGTGTCGGCCATAGGTTCCAGGACTAAGGTGTTAAGTTTTTACCACTCACAGGAAGGTAAGCGTCTAATGAAAAGTGAAAAAGCTCTGGATTTCGATGTCCTTGGCAAGAAGGAATTGAGCCTTGCAGAAAAGGCAAACGTATTGGCGTCTCGGTATAGGGCACAAGGGATTCACCTTTACGAAGTGGTTGGGGTGAGCGCAGTCACACTGAGTAAGGTGATCAACCTGCAGGTCGCGGCGACGAGAAAAGTTCGCGATGCCATGATCGAGGCGGGCCACGGGTTCATCGTCGAGGGGGATTTCGCCCAAGGTCCCCAGCCGAAGAAGCTCCCCAAGCGACCCGATCCGAAGGCCCCGGAAGCGAAGGCCAAGAAGCCTGAGCCGAAGAAGCCTGAGCCGAAGAAGGCGCCCAAAGCCCCTGTCGTCGAGGACGACCTTGACATCTGATGTTATGATTGTCTCTGAAAGGAGGGTGCAATCATGGCATCTCTCAGAGATAAAGTTGCAGAAGTCGCAGCGCGAATTGGCGCGAATCCCGAAGACCTTTGGCAAGTCATCCAATACGAATCCCAAGGAAACCCCAAGGCAATAGGACCCAAACCTAAGAGCGGAAAGCCTGGGGTTGGCATCCTGCAGTTCATGGAAAGCACAGCTAAGAACCTCGGCACCACTCAAGACGCACTACTCAAAATGACAGCGGAGCAACAGTTACCCTACGTCGAGAAGTATTTCCAAGACGTGAAGCGTAGGCATAAATTGGACAAGTTCAACTTGAGGCAACTCTACTCCTCAGTGATGGCGGGCACACCTCACGCTGGGTTGGACTACGGAGACGGCTACAATACGATAGGCAAAGCTATCAAGACTATGGAAGGTAGGAAGAAGGCGGAAGGGACAGACAGTAAGCCTGTCGTGGAGGATGTGCTGGGCAAGCTCTACGGAGGAGCGGGAGAGAAGAAAGAAGAACCTTATCTCCCTGGCCATGGCCCGCTTAAACCGGAACTTGCGAAGAAGGAAGCTGCGCGAATCGAACAGCAACAAACACCAAAAGCCCCTGAGCGCCCGTGGCACGAGCGGCTACAGTTCGACGCGGGGAATATCGCAGAGAAGACTGTAGAGCAAGCAAAAGATATGGGGATGAATGTAGGAGATGAGAAGAAAGTAGAACAGGATGACAACACGGCGGATAGGGCGGCGTGGGAGTTTATGTACCCCGACAAACCCATGCCAGAAGGCTGGACAGTGGAGGGAGAGATACGGAAAAGCTTAGCGGAAACCGAAAGCAAACCAGTGGTGAGGCCGAGGTCTATCTGGGCTGAGAAGTATCTCTCGAGTCAAGGTAAGTCACCCTAGTTTGCATCGCTCTAG
>CAZZLB010000638.1:0-2056 GCA_964654655.1 uncultured Rhodoferax sp.
AGGCTGCCATGATTCAAAAGATCATTTTAAATCAAAAACGGGTTCGCACCATCCAATCAAGCTTTGCCTATATCGAACATCGCTTCGTATCCGATGGCTTTTTGAAACGTCTGGATCATCATACGCTGTTGCTGTACTTTTTTCTGGTACTGGCTGCCGATCGAAACGGGCTTTCCTATTACAGCTATGACAAAATCTGCTCCCTGCTCAATCTTACCGTCGATCAATACATTGATGCCCGAAATGCCCTGATCGATAGCGATCTGATTGCATTCAACGGAACTCTGTTTCAGGTCCTTTCGCTACCCCCGAAACAGGAGGCATTCAGATGATTGACAAACGAATGCTTTTTGATATTCACCGGTTGAACGATTTAGGTCATTCCGCCCGGAAAATCGCCGTTATGCTTGGTATCGGCAGAAAAACCGTACGAAAGTACCTTGATCATCCCGACATTCAGAAAGTGTCGTATCAACGGGTCAGCAAGCTTGATTCCTTCAAAGAGAAGATCGATGACTTGTTGAAGGATGATCCCGATCTCAGTGGCGAGATCGTGCGGCAACAAATCCAAAAATCAGGGTATTGTGGCTCCAAGAGCATTTTGTACGACTATCTCAAGGAAATTCGGCCCCACAAGGCACCCAGGGCCTTCATCCGTTTTGAAACCGAGGCAGGACAGCAGTTCCAGGTCGATTGGGGCGAGCTCGGATGTTTAAGCTACGCTGCGATCCGTCGAAAGCTCTATTGTATGGCTGTCATCGAATGCCACAGCAGGATGCTGTATCTGGAGCTCACCCACAGCCAGTGCCAGGCTAATGTTCACCAGTGCCTTTTGAATGCATTTCGGTTCTTTGGCGGAACACCCAAAGAGCTTGTCACCGATAATATGCTCACGGCCGTCATCGACCGGGATGGCCCGTTGATTCGCTACAATGAGGCATTTCTGGATTTTCTCAGACCCTTTCATATTCTGCCCAAGCCCTGTCATGTGCGTCAACCCCAGGAAAAGGGCAAGGTCGAAAGGGGCGGCATCGGCTACATCCAACAAAATTTCTGGCCACTTCGAAAGGCACAAGACATCGATGATCTGCAACACCAGGCCAACCAGTGGCGAGATGAAACCGCCAATGTGCGCATCCATGGCACAACCGGTCAAAGGCCTGCCGCTCGTTTCAATCCTCAGGCATTGAGGCCATTACCGGAACATCTTCCCGATTGCAGGCAAATCAAAAGCCTTAAAGTTCACAAGGATTTCTGTGTCGCCTTCGATGCCAACACCTATTCGGCTCCACCCTGGCTGATCGGAAAGCACATCATCCTAAAGGCCGACAACAATTCAATCGAGCTCTATTACAACGATAAACGGGTTGCCACCCATAAACGCTCCTGGCTGAAACACCAGCGCATCGAACTCGAATCTCATCGCATGGAAGCCCTGAAAAACCGGCAGCCGTACCGGGTATCAGAAGAAGTCGCCATCTTGATGACCATGGGAGAACCCGTCAAACACTATCTCGAAAAACTGGCACAAAACCAGGGCAATATCCGAAAAAACGCTCAAAAGCTCATCGGTCTCCAAAAAAACTTCGGACTGCAGGCTTTTACCGACGCCATCGAACATGCCATCGCCCACAACGCCTTTGGCATCGATTACATCGAAAACATCCTCAACCGACAGCCCGTTACGATTCAACCCCCTGTAATACTCAAACAGGACCGGCTCAACCACATTTACCTCGCAGAACCAATGCTTGCCGATTATGACACCTTTGTTCTGAAAAGGAAAAACCACAATGAACGATCTGCTCAAACAAAATCTTGCAACGCTTCACCTCAAGGCGATGCTTCAGTATCTGGATGACATCCTCGATACATCCAAACAGAAAAACCTCTCTTTTGTCGATACCCTATACCGTCTCACTGAGATTGAAATCGACAGACGAAGGCAAGGCGCTATCAAGTTGCGTTTCGATAATTCCCGGCTCAAGGAAAAAATCACCATTGATCAGTTCGACTTCCACCACCATAAATCCAGAAAGGAGCAGAAAAACACCAT
>CAZZLB010000639.1:0-2048 GCA_964654655.1 uncultured Rhodoferax sp.
AGTAGAGTAGAGCCCTTGTGCGACGGGGGTTATGAGCAACCATTACGCTGGCCGCACCCTATCCCGTCTTCCTCAGGCCCCCTCATCAAACCGTACGGCGGGTTTTCCCCAGTACGGCTTTCCGACGACCTTCCCCGTGTGTTTATCAGTAACCGTTGTCGTTGAAGCCTAGGCGTACGCGAACTGGTACAGTCCCAGCCTGACAAGTACCTTGCCAGAGAGCCTTCCCAGGCCCCTCGTCTCCGCGTTGTGCTTCCGCTTCCAGAATATTCGTAGTCGATCCCGCACGAACCCATTCAATCTAACGATCCGCTTCCGATGGGCGTCCGCTGCCTTGTGGTAGTTGTCCCACCCTCGCAGCACCGGATTCAGTTCCTCAATCATCTCTTCCAGACTCATGCTATACCGCCGCCCAACGAGCTTGCGAACCTTTTCCCGGATTCGTTCCATGGATCGGTTCGATGGCCAGACTCGGCAGTGCTGGTCAAATCTCGATTTTGGGTCTTTGATCCGCCGCAGCCGGAAATGTTCGCCGAGAAAGTCGAACCCGTCTTCCGCTTTCACTAACCGCGTCTTTTCCGCGTTCAGTTTCAACTTCAGCCGACTCAGCATCTTCTCGACCTGCTCCCGGACATGGCAACCTCCGCCCCAAACCGCAATTACCAGATCGTCTGCATAACGGACCAGCGTCCCCGATAGATCGCTCTCCGTGAACATCTTGTCGAAGCTATGCAGGTAGATGTTGGCCAATAAGGGGCTGATCACTCCCCCTTGTGGCGTTCCCACCCCGTTCGTCTCGTGGAAGTCGCCGTCCTCCATGACCCCGGCTTTCAACCATCCTTCGATGAGTCCGAGCACCCGCGGATCGCTGATCCGCCTGCGCACCAGTTTCATCAGGATGCCGTGGTTCACGTTATCGAAGAACCCTTTGATGTCCGCATCCAGTATGACCGTTTGTTTCGCGAAACTGACGACCCGCACAATCTCCTGGATCGCCATTTGGGCGCTGCGGCCGGGCCGAAACCCGTACGAGCATCCCAGAAAGTTCGCCTCGAAGATCGGCTCGATCACCAACTTGCACGCCATCTGAATCACCCGGTCGCGGATGATCGGAATTCCGAGCGGGCGCTTGTCTGGTTTCCCCGGCTTCTCGATCCAGCATCGCTTCACGGGCATCGGCTCATACCGGCGGTCCTTCAGTTCCTTCCGGATTTCCTTCAGGAACGTTCTTACGCCGATTTCTTGCTCAATGTGCTCGAAGTCCTGCTCGTCGATTCCAGGGGCACCCTTGTTCGCCCGCACGCGCCTCCACGCCTCCATCAACACATCCCTACGATACATCTTGTCGTAGAGCGCTCCGAATTTCCTGTCCAGCGTCTGTTTCGCTGCACGGGACAGTCTGTCTTGCAGGTCTTGGATTTTGTCGGCCACGTTCATAGCATTGTCAGCAACGGCTGACGCACTCGTGCATCCCTTTCCTGTTCCAGACTTGGTCGAAGCATGGCCTCACGCTCGAAGCAGGTTCTATTGTCCTGCCCGTCATCACTTCAGGGCCACTCCGACTTCCTCTCCGTTCGTAACGCCTGCCTTGCCGGTTTCATCCAACTTGGCCGACGCTTACCGCCGCCGGATCGCGCCGGAAACGTGAGGATCTCAGGTCCGATCATCCGCTTACTTTCCCTGCATGCCGTTGACCTTACCCCGGGTCCTTCACCGGCGCTTCCGCCTCTTCCTTAACCGGTGAACATTGGCCTTCCCCCGAAACGTACGGGGTCGGCGAGTAGCCCGCACCACCAGGTTTATCCCTCAATCGGGCTCTCCCAGTTATCTACGCCCGACGTGCGCTCACGAGGCTGCATCATTCGTTTTCGTACTACGGCCTACAGGTTTGGCCAGCGCCCCTGACTGGGTTCGCGGCACTGTGTCGGGGCAAGTTCCGCTCAGATGTTGCCACCTGAACGCGCCCCCAGCCTACATACCTCTAAAGGCAATTGGTATGGCGGGCTCCTTTCATCCCGCAAGTAAATGGTTTCGTAACCTCCTACACG
>CAZZLB010000640.1:0-2047 GCA_964654655.1 uncultured Rhodoferax sp.
GGGCGTCGAGGTCGCGCCGGATCGTGATCTTGGAGACACCGAATTCGGTTGCGAGTTCGTCGGCCGAGACGGACTGGCGCATTGACAGCATCTCCAGAATTTTCTTGTGCCGGTAATTCGATACCTTCATGGTTTGACTCTGTTTGGATGTGCTCATCGTCTTTCAGTCCGGTGGGTTCAGCAACTCGCGCAGCGCGGGTGTGGCCAGCGCCTGGTAGAGCGCGTGCGACTGCGCTCGCCGCTGTGCATAGACGCGGGCGTTGGCGGCTTGCGGTTCATAACGGACCGAGCGACTGCCGCTGTGGGCCAACTCAAACGCGGCCGGGTAACTGGCTTCGACGCCGACGGCAACGGCGGCGGCAATCCAGGCGCCCAGAGAAGTGGCTTCCGTGTTGTCGAAGCGGACCACCGGGCGCTCGAACACGTCGCTCTGGATCTGGTTGAAAAGGTCTGATTTGCTCATGCCGCCCGAGACCGTGACCGACTGCACAGCGCCGCAAAGGTTTTCCACCAGCTCCAGACTGGCCTGCATCTCGATGGCGATGCCCTCCAGGATGGCGCGCGCCATTTCGCCGCGCGTGCTGCCCAGCGTGAGATTGAAGAAGACGCCTCTGGCCTGCGCATCCCAGTAGGGCGATCCGCTGCCCTTGAAATGCGGCAGGGCCAGCAGGCCGTTGCAACCCGCCGCTGCGCCTGCAGCCTCGGCATTGAGTTGCTCGAATGTCAGGTCGGGCCCCTTGTTGTTCTGGCAGAGGGATTCCCTGAACCATCGGTAAATCGTGCCCGAAGTCAGCACGGCGGCTTCGACGATGTAGGCGCCGGGCACAGCAGAGACATTGCAGGCCAGGCGCATGCCGGCATCCAGCGCCGGTTTGGCGCTGTGCCCGATCAGGTAGGAGCCGGTGCCGGCGTTGGAGACGGCGCGCTCGCCGGAGAAAAGACCGAGTCCGAGCGCTGCGCATTGCTGGTCGCCCGCAGCGGAGATCACTGGCAGGCCCTCAGGCAGGGCGGTCGCAGCGGCCAGGGCTCGGGTCAGGCCGCCCACTACCGACCCAGGCGCCACCAGATCACACAGCATGGATGTCGGCACTTCAAAAAGTTCCAGCAGTTCAGCGTCCCACGTGCGCGTTTGCAAGTTGAGCAGGTTGGTGCGGCTGCCAAAGCTGTGGTCGGTGACATAGCGGGCGGTAAGCAGATGCACCACCCAGTCCTGAATGCCCAGCAGCTTGTGTGTCTGGCTCCAGATGTCGGGTCTATGGTGGCGCAGCCAGCGCATCTTGACGGCAGAAAAAACGGGCGAAATCTTGAGCCCGGTTTTGCCGTAGACCAGCGCGTTGGCGTCACTCATGGCCTGCGCCATATCAGCACTGCGCCGGTCCTGCCACATGATGGCCGGATGCAGGGCCACACCTTGGCGATCCACCGCAATGACGGATGAACGCGACGAAGTGACGGCGATGCACAGTGGCTCCAGGCCCTGCGCGTTTGCTGCCTCCGAGCATGACTTCAAGGTTTCCAGCAGCACCTGCTGCCACTGCAGCGGGTCCTGCTCGACCCTGCCGTCATCGAAGAAAACCGGCAGGTTCTCGCGCTGGGCCATGTGCACGGCATGGCCACAGGTGTCGTACAGGGTCGCCCTGCTGCTGCTTGTGCCGATGTCGACGGTAATGATCGCTTTCATGCCCACCTTGAGGAAGCCTTGCTCGATTTCATTGTAGAACCGAAGCGATCAATGTCTGCACTTCTCCAGACTTGTGGTGTATAAAATGAAACATATTGACCGATAAATGTCTCAATTTGATCGTTTGAAAGTTCACCATGAAGATCGAAAAGCGTTTTCTGACCACCATGAACCGATGTTATTCGGCCAACTGTATCGAGGTCGATGGCGAGCCCCGCATTCTGCTGGCGACCGAGGGTGAGGGCCCTTGTCTGGCCTGGACCGGTGCCGACTATGCCGAGTCTCACACGGTCTGGGAAGGCCCCGGCGGCACCATGTCCATGGTGCCCATTCCCGGAACCAATGGCGAGGTTCTGGCGGTGCAGA
>CAZZLB010000641.1:0-2041 GCA_964654655.1 uncultured Rhodoferax sp.
CAGGCAAGATCATTTTAGGGATTGCCTTGATTGTATTAGTTGGTGGAATCGCGTTTGGTGCCGGTAGGGTCTCGCAACGTGGCAGATTTTTTAGAAACGGTATGATGGTTGGACGTTGTGTAGCGCCTCTGTCAGATCTTGGCGGTCGCGGATTCACGGGTAGCAGAACGATGAACAGAACGAACGAAAACAGACTGGTGGGGCAAATTTCGGCTGTTAATTCCGAATCGATAACCGTTAAAGATGTTGACGGCACCGAATACACTGTAAATATTCTGGATACCACCTCGGTCGTCATTTCAGGAAAAATTGACAAAGCCTCGAATTTAAAGACAGGTACTGAAGTGGTTGTGTTCGGCACATCGAAAAGCGATGGAAGTGTAAACGCCTCAGCCGTAAGGGTTAGATAATTTTTTCAACAAAAATATTTGATTAATGCATTTATCTAATCCGGAGGTTTCGTTATGGGCGCTATTAGACGCGGGATCAAGAACGCATTCCGCAACACAATTCGGACCCTGTCAATCACGCTGATCCTGGCACTGTCCATCGCAATGTCACTAATCATGCTTCTTGCGCTGAAAACAGTGCAGGCCAAAATTGATAGTGTCAAAAGCTCGGTCGGAAATACTCTGACTGTCTCACCAGCCGGTGTGCGCGGATTTGAAGGCGGTGGAACACTTTTGACGTCGCAAAACGTTACTGACGTCGCATCAATTTCTCATGTCTCAGGCGCAGTTTCCATCCTTTCGGATCGACTCGAAAACCCAAGTAGCGGGGCAAGCAATCCAAATCGACCCACCAACTCAACCCAATCAACAAACAATACGACAAATCTAACTTCTCCAATCACACCAGGATCATTTGGAAACAGACAGCAACAAAACTCCACTGGCACTGCTCCTGCTACCAACTTCACCCTGCCAGTTCAAATATTTGGCATAAACAAGCTGGATTCGAGCCAGAGTTTGACAGCACTCGGCGTGAGTCAGTTCGACATCACGGCAGGAGATAAAATTGACGCAACAAGTAGCGAAAACATTGTCATGATTGGCAAAGATTTGGCAACAAAGAACAATTTGGCGGTTGGTAGCACATTTGAAGCATACGGACAAACACTAACTGTAGGAGCAATCTTTGACACAGGCTCTACATTTACCAACGCTGTGATCGTGGCTCCAATCAAAACCGTCCAAACCTTGTCCAGCCAAGCCAACCAAGTCAATTCTATCATTGTGCAGGCTGATTCTATCGACAACATTAGTTCAGTTCAATCCGCAATTACGGCAAAGCTTGGCAGTGACAAAGTGGACGTTACCTCACAAGTTGATCAGGCAAATAACGCAGTCAAGCCACTTGAAAACATCAAAACAATCTCGACATATAGCCTGATTGGATCACTGGTCGCTGGCGCCATTATTATCTTCCTTACCATGATTATGATTGTGCGCGAGCGCCGTCGCGAGATCGGTGTATTAAAGGCAATCGGTTCTTCAAATCTATTAATTGTCAAACAATTCGTTGCCGAGTCGCTTGTCCTTACACTTCTCGGAAGCCTTGTCGGCATGATACTTGGATTTATTTTCAGCAACCCCGTCCTGAACATATTGGTCACAAATAGCGAATCGACAACCTCGACAGCCGCTCGACAAGCCGGTGGAGGCGGACAGTTTGCCATACGTCTTGGTGGTGGCTTGAGTGGCGCCAGAGATGCATTGTCAAATATTCACACAGTAGTCGGCTGGAATATAATCGGGTACGGATTATTGGCTGCAATTCTTATTGCAATTCTCGGTAGTGCAATCCCGGCATTTTTCATCAGCAAAGTCCGCCCAGCCGAAGCGATGAGAGTGGAGTAGCTCACATTAATTTAACCGAGGAATAAAATGTTAAAAGTAAAAAATTTATCAAAAGAATTTCAATCCGGCGACACAAGGGTAAAAGCAGTCAATAATATTAGTTTTGACATGGTTGATGGATCATTCAATGCGATCCTAGGAAAAAGCGGTAGCGGTAAAAGCACATTATTGTCACTGCTCGG
>CAZZLB010000642.1:0-266 GCA_964654655.1 uncultured Rhodoferax sp.
GGCGGTCGAGAAAGGGCCCTCCCGGTGGCGGAAGGCAAGCCGAGTTCAACAAGAGTTAGGCGTAGTACGCGAGGTTGCGGGGCCGGTCCATGGGACGCGTGGAGTTGTCAGTTCTCGGTGATCGGTGATCGGGATCGCGTCCAGTGTCCTTCTGATGCGTGCAACCGTGTTGAGGAAAATATTGCACTGATTATCGCAGATCAGCGTCTGAGAAGTCCAGCGTTTTTGAGAGGAGATCCGCGTCCTTTCCCGTCCCATCGCCGGCC
>CAZZLB010000642.1:276-2035 GCA_964654655.1 uncultured Rhodoferax sp.
CCACCTTGAGGGGTACCCGCTTCGCATGAAAAGGTGCCCGCCCTGGTGCCGAGCGGAGACGTACCGGAAACGATCGGCCGCAGGCAACCGCGGCCGGGAGGCGTTTCACAGGTCGCCAATTGTCAGAAGAACTCAGTGTACTGTCCAGGCGACTTGAGCGGCCGCTTCCGGTCCTTAAAGCTGGTTACGCAGATAATCCAGCGTTTTGCGCGGCACGTGTTTCTGACCACCCATTGGCATCAAGTTAAGCATAAGTCCAATAGATCAACATTGTTGAGCAGTTCAAATGTCCCTGGTTTCCTGCGTTTGTTTCGACGGCAGGTTTTCGAGATGACGTTGCGCAGGTCCTTGAGGGTGCGAGTGAGTTCGTTGTCCTGAAATAGGGACGCCGCAATTCGACTGACGAACGGTCGGATTGCCTCGCAGATTTTGCTCAGACTTTTCGTGGCATCGCCCCACGCGGTTCCAATGATTAGCCAGTGTTGTACCAGTGCTGCTAATAGACGGGCCCAGATCCGCACCATTTGCTGCTCGTCGGTGGAGCCCGTGAGTGTGGCCACCAAGCCTTGCGATTTCCAGCGTTTGAACAATAGCTCCACTTGCCATCGTGAACGATAGAGGACAGCGGCCTCGGCGGGCGTGAGCATCCCGGGCGGTACGTTCGTTACGAGGATGGTCCAGTCGCACCACGCTAATCGCTCGGCGCTGGGTTCACGCCCGCGTTTGCTCAGGGACTCGCGTCGAAGCTTGGCCCGCCGCTGATTCGCAACGGCCGTCGGGAGACGCCAAGCAATCAGACGGCACGGCAGTTTCTGGGCCTTGCCGAGCAAGATCGGTTGATCGACCATTGGTCCGGGTTGCTTTTGCAGCCAGTCAAGCAACTGCACCGAATCACCATGGGGTAGGTGGACTGCCGTGCCAAACTGAAGACGCGACAGAAAATAGCCGCCGCCACCCTCCATGTCACGGAAAACCGCAACATTGAAGTATCCCAAATCGGCAATTCGCAACGAGCCGCTTTCGGGGTTCACGTGCTGCCGACTGGTGGCTGCATCCGGACTTCGGCCCGGTTCGATTTGGATGTGCCGGATGCTGCCGCTGCGAAGATCCAATTCCGTCTGTAGTTTCATTGCCGCCTTGCCTTGATCATGGCTGCCCCCACAGCCCGCAAACTGTTGCTCCATGCTCTCGGGAAGCGTAATTGTAGAACTGTCGAGCAAGACGACACTTGAGAACCGCTCCAGAATTGGGGCCAGGGATCGATCCGAGCCAAAGACCACCTTAGTGGCTTTACGGAACAATTCCTCCATGAAGCTCACCATCCGCAAAGTGTAACGCTGGGAAATGGCCTGCGGAGTTACTTCCACTCCACACTGCACCGCCATGCGCGCCAAATCCTCTTCGGACGCATCGGGCTTGTACAGCAATCCCAGGACAAACGTCTGAGCCAGCGTCTCCGCCGTAAACTTGCGCTTTCGACGAATGATGCCGCTCGTTTCTGCTGCCGCCTGAGCGCAATTCCTGAACAACTCCTGCATTGCCACGCCTACCCTGGCTACAATACTCATGGGAAGTTCCTTCTTCCGATCGACGTCGTTGTTTCCTAAACGCCGATTGTGGAAGAACTTCCCGTTTTCTCCGATACCAATCCGGCCTTAACTTGATGCCAATGGGCCGCCTGTCGATGAGAGCCCCGGCCATCTCTCTCGCAGAAAGACCGAAACAGACCAATCGAACCGAGAATGTCGAGTTGCGCCGG
>CAZZLB010000643.1:0-2034 GCA_964654655.1 uncultured Rhodoferax sp.
ACCGGTGAAGAGTGCCAGATCGACCTCGCCGCTGCGCGAGACGTTGGCCAGTTGGTCCTGCAGGACCGAGCGGCTGTCGATCAGCAGGCGGCCAATCAGCGTGCTCTTGCCGTCATCGACGGAGCCGCAGGTGATCAAGCGCAGGGCCGATCGGGTGTCGGGTTCGGTGATTGCCATCAGAAGTAACCGTCTTTCTTGCGTTTTTCCATGGAGGCTTCGGAGGTACGGTCGTCCATCCGGGTTGCGCCGCGTTCGCTCAGCGACGTGGCCAGAGTCTCTATCACGATGTCCGCCGCAGTGCTGGCAAGGCTTTCCACCGGGCAGGTACAGGTAATGTCGCCAACAGTACGAAAGCGCACATCGCGGGTTTCCACTGTCTCGCCATCACGCGCTGGTGTGAGCTCGGTCACGCTGACCAGCAGGCCCTTGCGCTGCACCACATCACGCCGATGCGAGTAGTAGAGCGAGGGCAGGGCGATGTTCTCTCGGGCGATGTACTGCCAGACATCAAGCTCGGTCCAGTTGGAGATCGGAAAGACGCGGAAGTGTTCGCCGCTTTGCAGTCGGGTGTTGAACAGCGTCCACAACTCCGGACGCTGTGCTTTGGGTTGCCACTGGCCGAAGTTGTCGCGGTGCGAAAAGATGCGCTCCTTGGCGCGAGCTTTTTCTTCGTCGCGACGGGCGCCGCCAATCAGGGCGTCAAAGCGAAATTCTTCAATCGCCTCGAGCAGCGTCACGGACTGGTGCACATTGCGTGACTCACCCGGGTGCGCCAGGCGCACGGTGCCGCGCGCCATCGAATCCTCCACACTGCGCACAATCAGCTTGGCGCCGAGTTCGCTGGCACGCAGATCACGGAAGGCCGTGACTTCAGGAAAGTTGTGCCCGGTGTCTATCATCAAGAGCGGATACGGAATGCGCCCCACGCCAAAGGCCTTCTCTGCGCACTTGAGCATTACCAGCGAATCTTTGCCGCCGGAAAACAGCAGGGTCGGGCGCTCGAAGGCGGCCGCCACTTCGCGCAGAATGAAGATGGTTTCTTCCTCCAGCGCATCCAGATGCGCATTGCTCATGGTGCGCAGAAGTTCAGTTTCGGTATGGGCGTTCATTTTTTGGTGTGCAGTCCGCACTCTTTGGCTGTTTCTTCTTCCCACCACCAGCGGCCGGCGCGAAAGTCTTCGCCCTGGCTGATGGCGCGGGTGCAGGGCGCGCAGCCGATGCTCGGGTAAAACTGGTCATGCAGCGGGTTGTAAGCGACCTGGTTGATGGCGATGAAGTGCCAGACATCGCCCCAGGTCCAGTGCGCCAGTGGGTTGAACTTGACGTGGGCGCTGTCGCTGTTGTCGATCAGTGGCACATCGGCGCGCGCGCCTGACTGCTCGCGGCGCAGGCCGGTGATCCAGGCGGCTTTGTCGGCAAGAGCGCGCGCCAGCGGCTCCATCTTGCGAATCTGGCAGCAGGTTTTGCGCAAGGCAATGCTCTTGAAGATGGCGTCCTGTCCCTCACGCGCTACAAACTCCAGCACGGCCTCGGCGCGTGGTTGGAAAACTTGCACCGGCGCGCGCGAATCGCTTTGGGTCGTGGCGAGCAGTTGCAGTGTTTCCGGATGCAAGGCACCGGTTTCCAGAACAAAGATCGGTATCGGCAGTGCGAGCGCGTTGATCAGGTGGCTGATCACCACGTCCTCGGCACCCAGACTGGACGCTTGCGTGACGCGTGCCTCGCGCGCATCGCCGGTCGGTGCATAGCACATGGCTGCATGCTGCAACAGCTCGCAGCTCTGCGCCAGTTTGGCATCAAAGTCGGTTGATGCCTTTGCATTTCGTTCGATGGCGCTCATGCGACACCGAAGTGCGGCTCGGGTGTGCGCGCATCTCCCTGATAAAACGCCTGGTAGCGCTTCAATTGCCGCTCGGCCAGGGACTTGTCCTGATCAGCGCGCAACACGGCGGCGTCAAAGCCGCAGCGCTGCATTTGCAGTAACTGGTCAATCAGCACATCACCGGTGGCGCGGATCTCGCCAGTAAAGCCCAG
>CAZZLB010000644.1:0-2033 GCA_964654655.1 uncultured Rhodoferax sp.
CATGGGGGTCGCGATTCTGACCGGCGGCGACAAGGCGCTTGAAGCACAGGTGTTGCAATGGCTACCTGATGCCTGGGTGAATTTGGCGGTGGGAATATAGAGACCGAAATCAAGCTCAAACCTTCTTCGCAGGTTGTCGTGCCTGAAGTCCATGCCGTCTCCTTTTCATCCTAAGATCAAGTGGTCAGACATTGCGGACGGCGGTTCAAGTGTGAATTACGGATTTTAATTTGAACCTGTCACTTGAAATAGGTCGGATGATTGCGCTCTGATAAACTGAGGTCAAGGCTTGTTGATTCCGCATTCTTTCGCAGCAGCCATTGGCAGCTAAAACGAGCCCAGTTTGCTGGGTTTGAGAGGGGGTGCGGCCCCACCACCATACATAAAATCCAACCGGGTCTCCGGTTGGATTTTTTTTCGCCTATCTCCGCGTGTTCATTGTGGTTCTCGAGGGTTCTCGCGGACTTCGACGTTTTTTCGGGAGACAAAATTTTGGCATTTTTTGCTCTCTCCGGGCCAATAGTCTCCGCGACGCAGAGAACTCAAAATGGCCGAAGTCCGCAAAGAAAATTCGACATACCTATAAAAATCAACAGGTTACGCGCGGACTCACTCAGGTCAACACGATGGCTTGGGACATTGACTGATTGGCGGCGAAAACAGTGATCACCCAGAAATCAGCCATACCTGGTTTGGCCAGGAATCTGGAAGTCAAGCGTGATGTAGTCGCGAGGAATGACATGGGTATGCGGTGATTGCGCCCATCAAGCAACGCATAATTTGCGGTGAATAACATGACCATGCGGTGAATACGAGTCATAATCACCGCATGATAAGCGGATATAAACGGTACATCTGGCAGCAAGACAATTGGCCGCACTGGGCGTATGACCTGAAAAGGCTCGCACGCTTGTTGGCGCAAGTACATCAGGCGCAGGGAAATTTGCTGGGACGGATGCACGATCTGGGCATGGACTTGCGCGATCAGGCCACCCTGCAGGTGCTGACCGAGGATGTGCTCAAGAGCAGCGAGATCGAGGGTGAGAAACTCAATGCGGAGTCAGTTCGCTCATCCCTGGCCCGGCGCCTCGGTGTGGACATCGGTGCATTGACTGGTGCTGACCGTCACGTCGAGGGCGTTGTCGATATGGTGCTCGATGCCACGCAGCAGTATCAGACCCGTCTGACGCCCGAGCGCCTGTTTGGTTGGCATGCGGCGATGTTTCCGACCGGCTTTAGCGGGCTGAGCGTGATTCGCATCGGTGCCCTGCGCGACGATGCACATGGGGCGATGCAAGTGGTCTCTGGCCCGGTGCACCGGCGCAAAGTTCATTACGAGGCGCCGCCTGCTGCTTCGCTCGATGTAGAGTTATCTGACTTCCTGCTCTGGCTGGAAGTCGACCAGCAGGACGATCCGGTCATCAAAGCTGGCCTGGCGCACCTATGGTTTGTCACCATCCACCCGTTTGAAGATGGCAATGGGCGCATCGCTCGCGCCGTCGGCGACATGGCACTGTCCCGGGCTGAACAATCATCAAAGCGCTTCTACAGCCTGTCGGCCCAGATCCAGCGTGAGCGCAAGGATTACTACGACATGCTGGAGCACACCCAAAAGGGAACGCTCGACGTAAGCGATTGGCTGGAATGGTTCCTGGGCTGCTTGCTGCGCGCGATACAAGGTGCGCAGGAAACGCTGTCGGCCGTACTGGTCAAGGCCAATTTCTGGCGGCGCTGGGTTGGCACGCCGATGAATGAGCGCCAAATCAAACTGCTCAACAAACTGCTGGACGGTTTTGAAGGCAAGCTCACCAGCAGCAAGTGGGCGGTGATCGCCAAGTGTTCGCCTGACACCGCGTTGCGAGACATCACCGACCTGCTCGATCGCGGTGTGCTGATGAAGTCCGCAGCAGGTGGGCGCAGTACCAGCTATGAATTGGGGGGTGTCTGAATTTTCGTGTTCGAGGCGCTAAGAAACTTGTCCACGGTGGCGGGCGTCGCTTGCGACGGACCACCGACGCGGTGGGCAAGTTGGT
>CAZZLB010000645.1:0-2033 GCA_964654655.1 uncultured Rhodoferax sp.
TCTTGGGGAAATGCGACGCAGGCACAGGGCACTGAGATACGCTTATGGTCGCAGACAAACTACGGAGAAGATTTGTTGTTTGGCCCACGGTATGGCGGCATGTACTATTGGGATGCTTCCGTTGGAGTGGGGTCTCGTGCAGTAGCGGTAAATTCAATGGGCGGTGTAGTTACGTTTACAGTCGCAAGCCCGACGCAGATGACGCTGGCCTCCACACTATCTATTGGTACCTCGTTCACACTGTCTTCGACAGGAGCGCTGCCTACCGGCCTGACTGCAAATACTACCTACTATATTGAGACCCTCACTGGCAACGTAGCAACGATCACCACCACGCCGGGGGGAACCGAGGTCAATGTAACGGGTGCGGGGTCTGGTACGAACACGATTGCGGTTCTTCTGGATGTTCCCTTGTACCAGCATAAGTTGATGGTGTCGGACGTGTCCCGCTTCACGCTGGCGTTCGGCTGTAACGATATTGGCTCCACGGTGATCGACCCTATGTTGATCCGTTGGTCGGATCAGGAAAACATTCTGGACTGGTATCCGCAAGCTACAAATCAGGCAGGCTCTCTGCGGCTGTCCCACGGGTCTGAAATCTACTCTACGCTGCAAGTGCGTCAGGAAATCTTAGTGTGGACGGATGTGGCGCTGTACTCGCTGCAATACCTCGGCGCTCCGCTTGTCTGGGGCGCTACGCTCATGGACAGCAACATCTCCTCGACGCACCCAAATAGTGTGGTGTTGGCTTCCGGGGTTGTGTACTGGATGGGCCTCAACAAGTTCTATATGTACGATGGCCGGGTGCAAACGCTCAACTGTGATCTTCGCCAGTATGTGTTCAGTGACATTAACTTTGATCAAGAGTATCAGGTATTCGGTACGACCAACGAAGCCTTCAATGAGGTGTGGTGGTTCTACTGCTCTGCCGGCTCTACTGTTGTGGACAAGTACGTTGTGTACAACTACCTTGAGAAAATCTGGTACTACGGAACAATGGGCAGAACCGCTTGGATCGACGCGGGGCTGGACAGCGCACCCATCGCAGCTACATACAACAACCAGCTTGTATTCCATGAGACCGGCGTGGTAGATGGAGAAGGCGCCACAGATGTGGCCATCAACTCCTACATAGTTTCTAGCCAGTTCGATATAGGCGATGGGCACAACCTTGCCTTTGTGTGGCGCATGCTACCTGACCTGACCTTCCGTGGTTCAGATGAAAACGTTACTCCGCAGGTGACGATGACGCTGCTTCCTCTTCAAAATTCTGGCTCTGGATATACAGTACCCCCCTCAGTAGGAGGCAGCGCGTCGGCTCCGGTTGTTCGTGTCGGAAGCTACGCCGTGGATCAGTTTACAGGACAGATCAATACCCGCATCCGTGCGCGGCAGATGTCCCTGAAGATCGAAAGCAACACGCTGGGTACGCAGTGGCAACTTGGCTACCCGAGAATTGACATACGTCAAGATGGGCGTAGATGACCACCACCATCCTCACCGCCGTAACGAGCCCCGCTCCCCCCGCTTTGCCACTTGGCACGGAGGTACATGAGCGCCGGTATCAGGACCAGTTTGCCAACGTACTACGGCTGTATTTCAACCAGCTATCCAAGGCCCTTGGCGTCATCATCACCAACCAGAGCACGCTGTTGCAGCTACCTCATGGGGCGTTCTACGACGCCACCTCAACGCAAACGGCAGCCGTAATAAACACAGCGTACCCGGTAAGATTTGACACGACTACAGACTCCGAGGGCGTAACGGTCACAGGTACACCAAAGACAAAGCTTACTGTAGCCGTTGCAGGCCACTACAACTTCCAGTTTTCCTTGCAGATTGCCAAAACCTCTGGGGGCGCTGCATATGCGTATGTATGGGCGCGTGTTGATGGCGTAGATATTCCTATCACATGACCCCACGTACAGGGCACCTTCAGGGCCGAGCGTGGGGGATGACCTGACTGCACCATCTGTTGGGAACTTCCATTTCAGGCTGCCCGCTGCGTTGATGGCGTAGATGAAGTTATCGTT
>CAZZLB010000646.1:0-2032 GCA_964654655.1 uncultured Rhodoferax sp.
AATTGGTACCTATTGGCTCTAACTGACCTGTATTTAGATTTTGAGAGTATCGTACTCCTGGCTCTGGTTTACCCATAAAAACAGAAAATGGGTCAACAGGTTTTATTGGTTTTTCACTCCATAGACCTTCACCTTCTGCTCTACGAGTAGCTTTAGTACCGTTAAACTCAGGACTTCTAAATCTATCAGGAGCTTTTTCATTACGATCACGTTTAGCTGCATCAGCTAATGCTTCTGATGCTTTAGCTGCTTCTGTTTGACCACTAGCTCTCTGTTCAGCAGCTTTTTCTCTATAGAGTTGCTCTTTTTGAGCTAATGTTTCTGCTGTCTGTGGTTTAGCTTCTACTTTATCTATCTTTTCTTGATAAGCTCTAGCCTTTGCTGTATCGTTTTTATCAATAGCAGCTTCTTTAGACGGTGTAGTATCACTCTTAGAAGATTCACCTTTAGCACCAGCAGCATCCTTTGTTGCGTCCTTACCATCCTTACCGTCTTTACCATCTTTAGCTGAAGGTGCTGCTTCTTTTCCATCCTTACCAACTGTTTTACCAGCTAATAATAACTGAACAGCTTTATTAAAATCAGCAACAGCAGTTCCAAAGCTCTTTGTAGAAGTATCGAAAGACTTACCACCAGCTGCTATAAGTTCTGCATCTGATTTAGTAGCTTCTCCCCCACGCTTCATCTCATACAGTTCCATCTCACGGGTCTTCTTATGCTGATCAGCCGCAGCACCTCTCATACCAGCTTTATCGTACATCTCTTCTAATGCACGACTACGAAGTATTAAGTTTCTTGTTGTTGATGTAGGGTCTTTCTGAGCTTCCTCAAACTTCTCTCTCAAAATTCCTATGTTTTCTCTAGCTTCACCTCTAACTAATGCAGGACTAATTGCACCAGCTCTACCAAGAGAAGACATCATTGGCTCCATATAGTAATCTGAGCTAGCCTGATAGAATAAGTCCTCTCTCTGTTTTCTTTCATTTAAAGCAACAAAAGGAGCCATTCTTGTTTGTTGTTGTAAATCAATATGCATTTTAGCTAACTGTGTAGCTTTAACAGCAGCATCAGGATCATTACCCTGCATCAAAGCACTAATACCAGTGCTCAAAATATGTTGTGTTTGACCTATCTGTTGACCTAACAACATAGGATTTATACCAGCTTGCAACGCCATAGGTAATAATGTACCTGCTTGCATTCCAGGCTGTGCCATTGCTTGAATCATGGTCATACCTATGTCACGATTACGCATTGGTGTAGTCTTTACATGCTCATCGTAAAGATTTTGCATAGTCTGTAGAGAAGTTAAATCATGTAATGATTTTTCTAAAGGTTCTTTTTGCTTACGTATTTTTTCTCTTTCGGTTTCAACTTCAGTTATCCCAACTTGACCTTTAGTTCCACCTTGACTCTTAAATACAGATTCTTTAGCTTTTAAATCTTCTTCCTGCTTCTTAAAAATATCGAGCTGCTTAGTTATTTTAGATGATTCAGCATCTATGGCTTTATTTCTGCTCTCAGAATCACCCCCAACAGTAGCAAACTTAGCCCATTCCTCTGGATTAGCTCCAGCAGCTTTAGCAGCTTCCTTCAAAGGATCTTTACTTCTTGTTATAAGTTTCTCTAATTGACCTTGATATGCTTCATCAGCACTTTTATATGATTCTAAAATAGTACCAGCAGACTTAGAGACTTCTCCAAATGTTTTTTGACCATAAGACATTTGGTTCATCTCTCCAGCCATAGTAGCCCCTATAGCTTCCTGACCATACTTGGATTCAAACACCCCTCTTGCAGATAATGCTGTAGATAACCCTGAAGGTATAAGATTTTTAAGAGCTTGTAATGCTCTATTCATATCAGATACCTGTATACCTCCCATAGCTGTGCCAACTTCTTTTAACTTCTCTACACCTTTCTTTAAAGACTCAGCTACCTGAAGTCCTTCAAGTCCTTTAAAACTAGACTTAAGATCAGTCAACGCAGACATAACAGAACGTGCATTTTCCTCTGAAGGGTTGGATGCGTA
>CAZZLB010000647.1:0-2010 GCA_964654655.1 uncultured Rhodoferax sp.
CCCGTACCCGTCTGGGCCTTTGAGATGCTTGGAGCGCACCATTCTGTATCCTCTCCCTTGGGCTGTCAGGGAGTTGCGGGTCTGCTTCCTTTTTTCCTGGTCCTTCTTATTCCGGGAACGCTCGTTGACTTTGAGCTTGAATCGCTCTGCACCCATATCAATGCCCTCCATCCCACAAGGATAACCTCTAAAGGCTTCGTGGTACACTGCCTAGAGGAGAACCCAAACCCATGGAGGATGCGTCATGAGTCGACCCACGCATGAGCCAAGCCACACGGCCCTCAGACCGCACGTAGCGAACCTCTGGCTTGCAGGCTTCAACCCGAAGCACCCCAACTATGCCGACGACTGTTTTCTCGCTTGTCAGGGCTCTGGAGTGTCGTGGGAGCGCATGTTCATTTTCGGGGTGGTGAGGACGGATTGTTGGCGGAAGACGAACGTCGCGGACTGGTTTGGGTCGGGGTTTGAAGGCCCAGACGCTGGGGAGCAAGTGTTGAACGGCGCGATTGCCTGGGACAACGCAGCCGACATCGAAGAGCTTGCAGGTACGGATGAGAACACATTGCAACGATTCGATATTGTCTGGGACCGCTGGTCGAGATTCCGGGATTCGTGGCTCAAGAGTCAAGAAGGACAACCTCTTCCCCAACCGCCGCCACCTCCCCCTCCCAAGCCAGAGCCGGTCCAGCCACCGCCTCCCCCTCCCAAGCCCGAAGAGCCCAAGCCGCCTGAAGCTCCGAAGCCTCCGAGGAATTGGAAGCGGAGCTTGAAATGGATCGGCACGGCTGCGACAATCGCAGGTAGTACGTTTTTCCTTTGGGGTATGGCCTTGCCTCCAGGTGTGAAGCAAGTTGTAAAAGCCATCCTCGACGCAATATCGGGAGCATTCTGATGAAGGTAGACTACAAGTTTGAAGGAACAAACCTGATCGTAACTGTTGACGGAAATAATGATGGGCAGCCTGTCCTGTCGCTGACCCTCGCACTTGCAGAAATTCCTGATGAGATTCTCAGCTTGATTTCTGCAAAGAAGGCGGAGTAGAATTTAACTATTCATCACTCCTACCGGATGACGGTATTCGCCACGCCTCTACCACACAGGTGTGGCGCTTGTCTTTACGGGGCAATCTTTGCGCCGCTCCACTTCAAACCATCCAGGCTTTCCAGGCTCTGGCTCAACGAGAGTGTGCTTTAGTTCCTTTTTGAGCGGCCTATCATGGGTCTTCCCCGCGTTGCACCAGAAGCTCACAGGGTCGCCAATATCCTCACCACCCGCCACCTGGATTGCGGGGCAAAAGCAAGGGCACAGGTCTTGTCTCGACTCTTCTTCTTTTTGCATCGGGACTTCAAGGTAACATCTCATTGTTTATCCTTTCCAAATATTGCTTTGGATATGAACTCGACCTCTTCTGCCATTGCGATTTGGTCGTAGTCCGTCGCGTGAACAGGGAACGTGACAATCACTTCGTGTCTTCCTTCGATGACGCTTACAGGCTTTCCTGTCTCTTCTGATAGCGCGATAGTCCTACCTGACTTCTCAATAGCTTCCACCAACCCGTTAGCGATAACCTGTGCAGAGTCGCAGGTAGACGAGATGGAGTAGGTTCTCGTCACGCTGAGAGATGGGACGAAGGTGAGGAGTAAGGTCTTTTCCTCGTCCCTTCCGTCCACACCCACGAGGTGAAACCCAGCCTCATAAGCGAAAGCTGACAGCACCCTGTCTGCAACTTCGATGGCTGCTCGAGCTTTCTTCCCCGGCTTCGGCAGTCCGAGTCGGGACTGTGGTGCAAAGTCCATAGCGACTGCGGGTTTTGACCCATCCTTCAATGCCCTGTCGAGAGATTCTGCAGCGACAGGGAAAAGGGAAGCGACGTACTCCCAGCTCCTTGACTTCTGAGTGTGGTTGAAGCGCAATGGGCACAACGCCTGCAAGAAATGTCTGCAGGTGTCCACGTTACTGTGCATCGAAGGATGTGAGTACACCCACGCCTCGAACTCCTCGACGTGGCCG
>CAZZLB010000648.1:0-2010 GCA_964654655.1 uncultured Rhodoferax sp.
GGTGTTCGTTGGCGTCGGCGCCGGCTACCCGACCATGCTCAATATCCCCGGCGATTCGCTCAACGGCGTGCTCTCGGCCAACGAGTTGCTGACGCGCTGCAACCTGATGCGGGCGCGCGATTTTCCGAACTTCGACACCCCGCTGCCGATCGGCAAGCGGGTTGCCGTGGTGGGCGCCGGCAACACTGCGATGGACGCCGTGCGTGTCTCGCTGCGCCTGGGCGCCGAGAAAGTCTATTGCATTTACCGGCGTTCACGCAACGAAGCCCCTGCGCGTGCCGAGGAAGTGCACCATGCCGAGCAGGAGGGCGTGGAATTCCATTGGCTCACGGCACCGGTGTCGGTGCTGGACGACGGCAAGGGCAGCGTGCGTGGCATGCGTTGCGTACGCATGGAACTCGGCGAGCCAGACGACTCGGGTCGGCGCAGGCCAGTGCAGGTAAAGGGTAGCGAATTCGATTTCGAGGCCGACCTGATCGTCTATGCCATCGGCACCAATGCCAACCCGATCATGGGCCAGACCTCCAAGCTCAAGCTCAACAAGTGGGGCTATATCGGCACCGACGACACGCTCGCGACTTCCATCGCAGGCGTCTTTGCCGGTGGCGACATCGTTACCGGTGCAGCCACCGTGATCGAAGCCATGGGCGCAGGTCGCAAAGCGGCACGCGGAATGAAGGCCTACCTGGGCATCCGGGATACCGCCCAGCCCTACAGTGACGCCGACAACAGCACTTTGTTCGGTATCGACACCAAAGAGCGCAATTTTGCCCGCGTGCGGGTTGCCTGAATCCCGCTTACCAGCGTCTACGGAAAAACCATGAACCAAACGACCAAAGAGAAGCCGGCCAAAAAGTCCAGCAGCAAAGCTCCGGCAAGCGCCGGCGCCAAGAAGCCCCTGATCCTGAAAGAGCACATCGTCGAAATCATCAGCGATTCCGGCGAAGGCGCACAGAAATGCGGCCAGTCACTGGGCTCGATCGCAGCGCAGATGGGCAATGGCATCTGGACGACCGAGATCATTCCGGCAGAAATTCGCCCGCCAGCGCGCAGTGTGGCCGGTGCCAGCGGCAACCGCATCCGCATCGGCTCGGAGTACATCACGAACGGTGGTGATGAGACCGATCTGGTGGTGGCCTTCAATGAACAGGTACTGCTCGGGCGCGTGCGCGCCAAGGAACTCAAACCGAATTGCATCATCTTGCTCGAAAGCATGTGGCGCACACACAAGGATGCAAAGATTGTTGCGTCCTACATCGAGACCCACGACAAACTGGTGGCATCCGGCTACCGGGTGTATGAGATCCCCATGGAACAGGTATGCCGTACCATGGTGGCCGACGCCAAGCGCGGCAAGAACATGTTCGCCCTGGGCATGCTGTGCTACATCTACAGCCTGGAAGTGAAACTGGCGATTGACCAGATTGAACTGGCCTTTGGCAAGAAGGACCGCGCCGTGGTCGATGCCAACATCATGCTGCTCGAAGCTGGGCAAAAATGGGCTGCGGGGAATCTTGATTTTTGCTACAGCATTCCGGCCAAGCGCTCGACCGAACCACAGATTGTTGTCAATGGCAATACCGCACTGGCGTTGGGCGTGCTCGGTTCCGGCATGGAAATCTGCGCCATGTACCCGATCACGCCTGCTACCTCGGCCTCGCACTACCTGTCCGAGGTGTTCGAGAAGGTCGGCGGCATCGTGCACCAGGCCGAAGACGAGATCGCCGCCTGCGCCTTTGCTGTCGGCGCGTCCTATGGCGGAAAGTGCACGATCACCATCACTTCCGGACCGGGCTATTCTCTCAAGCAGGAAGCGATTGGCCTGGCCGTGATGGGCGAGATTCCACTGGTGGTGGTCAACGTGATGCGCGGTGGCCCCAGCACCGGGCAGCCTACCAAGATGGAACAGGGCGACCTGATGACCGCCATTTTTGGCAGCCACGGCGATGCGCCCAAGGTGGTGATGGCGCCAGGCACCATCGAGGAATGTTTCTACTCCATCATGACGGC
>CAZZLB010000649.1:0-2002 GCA_964654655.1 uncultured Rhodoferax sp.
CAACGGCATTTCCGATGAGTTTGGCGTGGCGCGGCATCTGGTGAATCTGGAAGTTGTGAACACCTACGAAGGCACGCATGACATCCATGCCCTGATTCTGGGTCGGGCTCAGACGGGTATTGCGGCTTTTGGCAACTGAGTCTTCACGAGCTTTGGTGGTCAGCGTCTGGGGCTGTGGCGGCGTCCTCATACTGTCAAATGCACAGAAAACGAAGTTTCAGTGGAGACTAACTTGTACTCAAGTTATGTCGTAACTAAATCGGCGGGGACCAACACCCCACATGCTGTTGTGGCGTGGGTGGCTTGCCTCGAAGTAAGTTCCACACGGGTGCGCCGCATTTTGCTTTTCGGGTCGTATCAACGCACCAAGCACGCCAGACAGGGTAAGGGTGGGGACCGATTTCTGGGCATTTGACAGTATGAGGGACCCGCCCTTACCCTGTCTGGCAGACTCGCTAGCGGCGATTCAACAAACGAAAGACTATTTATGAACGAACAGCAGGCAGCACTAGGCCACATCAAAGTTCTGGACCTCTCACGTGTTCTGGCCGGCCCCTGGTGCACCCAGATGCTGGCCGATCTGGGTGCGGACGTGGTCAAGGTGGAACGCCCTGGCGTCGGTGACGATACGCGCCACTGGGGGCCGCCGTTCCTGAAGGATGCTCAGGGTCGGGATACCGATCAGGCCAGCTATTTCACTGCCTGCAATCGCAACAAACGCTCCATTACGATCGACATGGCTCAGTCTGAGGGGCAGAAGCTGATCCGCCAAATGGCCGTGCAGAGCGACATCCTGGTGGAGAACTTCAAGGTTGGCGGGCTGCAGCAGTACGGCCTGGACTACGCCAGCTTGAAGGTGCTCAATCCGCGCCTGATTTACTGCTCTGTTACCGGTTTTGGTCAGGATGGTCCCTATGCCGAGCGGGCTGGTTACGATCTGATGATCCAGGCCATGACCGGCATGATGAGCATCACCGGGCGTTCGGATGATGTGCCCGGTGGCGGGCCGCAGCGCGTCGGTGTCGCTGTGACGGACATTTTCACTGGTGTCTATGCCTGCAGTGCGATTCTGGCCGCACTTGAAGTGCGACACCGGACTGGTTTGGGACAGCACATCGATATGGCGCTGCTCGATGTAGGCATGGCCATTCTGGGTAATCAGGCGGCTGGCTTCCTGAATACCGGGCAGGTACCACAGCGTCAGGGCAACAGTCACCCCAGTCTGGCACCGTATCAGGACTTTCAGACTTCGGATGGATCCATGCTGCTGGCCATCGGCAACGATGGCCAGTTTTCGCGCTTCTGTCAGGTCGCGGCGCACCCGGAATGGTCTGCCGACCCGCGTTTTGCCAGCAATACCTTGCGTGTGAAGCACAGAGAGGAGCTCGTCACTTTGATGCAGGCGGTGACTCGGACGCGTACGACACAGGAGTGGATTGCAGCCCTGGAAGACAAGGCCGTGCCCTGTGGACCGATCAATGACATTGGCCAGGGCTTCGCCGATGCCCAGGTGAGGGCGCGCTCTCTGGTGGTGAATCAGCCATTGACACCGGCCGTCTCGGCGAAGACCACCGTAACTTCCATTGCCACGGTCGCCAGCCCGCTTCGTCTGACGGCCACGCCACCGGTGCTGCGCCGGGCGCCACCAGTGCTGGGCGAGCATACTGACGAAGTGCTGGCCGAGTTGGGATTGGACAGCAACGCCATCCTGGCTTTACGTGCCACCGGGACGGTTTGAGCGCTGGTTCACGAGGCAGGCTTGCGATTCACCAGGATGATGCCAGCCGCCACCAAGGCCAGCGCGAGTATCAGGTTCAGGGTGACCGGCTCATGCAGCCACAGCGCGCCAAACAGCAGGGCAAAAACGGGCGTCAGAAAAACAAAGGCCGATATCTTCGTGGCCGGGTAGCGTCCCAGCATCCACATCCAGGCCAGGTAGCTGGCAAAGGCACCGACCACGGTTTGTGCCAGCAAGGAAGCCGTGTCGAAGGCGCTGAAGCTC
>CAZZLB010000650.1:0-1998 GCA_964654655.1 uncultured Rhodoferax sp.
AAGGCGAGGAGGAGCTGCAAAGACTGCGGAATCTGCTGGACGCGCCCCTCGGCCCTACGGTGGCGAAGCCCGAACCTGTGCCCCGACCGGCTCCCGAGCCATCGGCTCCGACACCCGCGGAACCGACGCAGCCCTGAACGCAGGGCGCCTCGCGTGTCTCAGTGCGCGTCCGCAAGACCGTCAATGAATACGCGGAGCTTGGTCAGTTCTCGTCCGACCCCCACGAGCTTGTCTCAATGGCACTAACCTTTGCGTGTGGACTTGGACGCACGTTTTTTTGCGGCTTTGCGTTTGGTCGTTGCTTTGGACTTGCAGGACCCGCGTTTGCGGGAGCTGCGTTTGTGGTTGGTCGATTTCTTTCGGCGTTTGTAGTGCCGACCAGGACGAAAGGGAACGCGGTGCTCAGCAATCCGATCCAGCAATCGGCCCAGCAGCACACGTGCCCAGGCGGGTTCGGCCCTCACCAAATCACGACGCATCTCCTTGAGTTCCTGCAACGCGTGGAGAAAGCTCAACTGCAGCGGATCCAAGCCGTGCTTGACCGCCGCCTCCACCATCAGCCAACGCACCAACAAGTACAGCACGACATGTCCGGCGACTTCGTATTGAATCGATTCCGGGGTGCGGCTGCGCAGCTTCTTCTCCATTTGTTGCTCGACCAAGAGTTCCCTGAACGTGGTCTCGATTTCCCACCGCCGATGATAGAGTCCAGGCTTCAGCCGACCGCCTTCTTCGCACTCGGTGGTCAGCCGCACCCAGTCGGCACGCGGGATCCGTTGCGGGTTGAGCACATTGGTCACCAACTTCTGCGGGCGAAAGCCGGGAACTTGGTAGCTGATCACCCGCACGTCCATCGATTTCGGCAGGCCCTCCTTGCGCCAATTGCTGCGGCTGTCTTTGGGAGTCCAAGACCACAACTCGTCCCCCACCCCCAGCCGCCGAACCCGTTTCAACCCGATGCCGGCCTTGAGCCGAATGCCAAAGAAGGCGTTCCGGTTTTGAATATCCCAGAACAGACCGTAACTCCAGAAGCCCGCATCCAACAACACCAAGTCGTTGGCTCGCAGATGTGGAATCAGCCGCCGAGCAATGGTGATCTCGCCGTCGGTACGCGGTGCCAGTTCGTAGCGGAACGGCAGCCGAACCAGCGGCAACTGCAGCATCACCATCCGTCCCAACGCCTGATGTTGCCCACGCTGATTCTTGGCGGTACCGAAGTGCTTTCGCAGGGGCGGCCAATTGGGCAAGTTGATATCGGTGCCGTCCATGGCCAACAGGCGAAACCCACGGAAGGTTACCAGCGAGCGATGTTCGGTCAAGAACAGTTCTACGAGGATGATGATCAGGTGGAACCAGAATTCCAAAGGCATCCGGCTGCGTGCTTTGACGAACGCTTCTTCGCTGACAACCGTTCGATTTTGGCGATGCGGACTGTGTTTGCATTCGCCCTTCTTGGGCCGCTGGCCCCGCTGCTTTTCGCGTCCCAACTTGGTCGAGCAAAACCCCGGCTGGTCTTCCAGTACGCGCAGGGTTTCGGTAAGCACCGTGGCAAAGTCGAAGCTGACGTTGATCGCCGCCGCGATTCCCAGCCACACCAGGTTGGCAAGATTGAGCGGACTTGCCACAATCGTCACGCCCGTACGCCTGGCGGCTTCCGCTATCGTTGCTGGCGTGACGTGTCGCGAGAACGCCCGAATCCCGTGCTGGCGAATGTCGTCCCATACTTCACTCCGCAGTTCATCCTTGAACATCTTCGGGGCCTCCGGATCGATGGAATACGTTGCCGCATACAACGTTCCATCCCGGAGGCTCCGTTTTTTGTCAATACAAGGTTAGTGCCATTGAGACAAGCTCGTGGGGGGCCGGTAGAGGCACTTTCTGAACGGCTTCCTCCGGGATGAACCGCAGGAAAAGGAACGGGATCGCAGCGGTTGGTATTGACCGGTACAAACTGAACACCCCAGGTTGGGAGTCGTTGTCGGCCAGCGGGGTAAGGCC
>CAZZLB010000651.1:0-1987 GCA_964654655.1 uncultured Rhodoferax sp.
CGCGATCCGCCGGCATGCCAATTTCCCTGGTCCAGATGTCGTAGGCTTCGTCGTCATCCTTGTACACCGTGGCCAGCAGCTTTTCTGCCGGCAATCCGTACACCTTTGTCAGCAGTTCCCAGCCCCATATGAGCGATTCGCGTTTGAAATAGTCGCCAAAACTCCAGTTGCCCAGCATCTCGAAGAAGGTGTGATGGCGCGCCGTGTAGCCCACGTTTTCCAGATCGTTGTGCTTGCCACCTGCGCGCAGACAGGCCTGCACCGAGGCGGCACGCACATACGAACGCTTGTCGGTACCCAGAAATACATCCTTGAACTGCACCATGCCCGAGTTGGTGAACATGAGCGTCGGATCGTTGCCAGGCACCAGCGGACTGGAGGCCACCACGGCATGTCCCTTGGACTCGAAGAAGTCAAGAAATATCTTGCGGATGTCGGCAACACTGGCAGGAACAACAGGTGAATTCATGGTGGAGGGCAAGGGTTGGGGGGTTCGTCCGGGGAGCGGCGAATTTTAAGTCATAGCGACTGCTGGCGCCGCCCCGAAACGGCGGGGATCAGAAAACTGTCACGATCGGTACTTGAAGCAACTCAAAAATCAGCTACGCTTGCCGTTTTGGATCTTCGATACTCACCGCAAAGACTGAAAGCCATGAACCAGAAAACCTCACCTTTGTCCCTGCTCAAGGACCCGAGCCTGCTCAAAACCGATGCACTGATCAACGGTCAGTGGCTCAAGGGCGCCAGCCGCTTCGACGTGATCGACCCTGCCACCGGCCAGAAACTCGCTGATGTGGCCAACCTGGGTCCTGCCGAGGCCGAACTCGCCATTGCCGCCGCCAACGCCGCCTGGCCGGTCTGGCGCAACAAGACCGCCAAGGAGCGCAGCATCATCCTGCGCAAGTGGTTTGACCTGCTGATGGCCAATCAGGACGACCTGGGCCGCATCATGACGGCAGAACAGGGCAAGCCGCTGCCCGAAGCCAAGGGCGAAATCGCCTACGGTGCCAATTTTGTCGAATGGTTTGCCGAAGAAGCCAAGCGCATCAATGGCGAGACCCTGCCCCAGTTTGACAACACCCGGCGCATCCTGGTGCTGCGCCAGCCCATCGGGGTCTGCGCCGCCATCACGCCCTGGAACTTCCCCAACGCCATGATCACGCGCAAGGTGGCGCCGGCCCTGGCTGCGGGTTGCCCGGTCGTCATCAAGCCGGCAGAACTCACGCCCTTGAGCGCGCTCGCTGTGGCTGAACTGGCGATCCGTGCCGGCCTGCCAGCCGGTGTGCTCAACATGCTGACAGCCGACGCCGACAACAGCATTGCCATCGGCAAAGTGCTGTGCGCCAGCGACGTGGTGCGCCACATCAGTTTCACAGGCTCCACCGAAGTCGGGCGCATCCTGATGGCGCAGTCGGCTCCAACCATCAAGAAGCTGTCTCTCGAACTCGGCGGCAACGCGCCCTTCATCGTCTTTGACGACGCCGACATCGACTCCGCCGTCGAAGGCGCGTTTGCCAGCAAGTACCGCAACGCCGGTCAGACCTGCGTCTGCTCGAACCGCCTCTACGTGCAGGAAGCGGTGTACGAAGAGTTTGTCACCAAATTTGCCGCCAAGGTCGCCACCGCCAAGGTCGGCAATGGCTTTGCCGAGGGTGTCAACCAGGGCCCGCTGATCGAGGAAGCAGCGCTCGCCAAGGTGCAACGCCATGTCGATGACGCGCTGGCAAAAGGCGGACGTGTGCTGGTCGGCGGCAAACGTCTGCCGGGACTGTTCTTTGAGCCAACGGTGGTGGCAGACGCCAGCGCTGACATGCTGTGCGCCAAGGAAGAAACCTTTGGCCCGTTTGCGCCGGTCTTCAAGTTCAAAACAGAGCAGGAGGCGATAGCCGCCGCCAACAACACCGAATTCGGTCTGGCCAGCTACTTCTATAGCCGCGATGTGGGTCGCATTTTCCGCGTCTGCGAAGCGCTGGAGTACGGCATGGTG
>CAZZLB010000652.1:0-1984 GCA_964654655.1 uncultured Rhodoferax sp.
CTTCATCGATAACGCGCTGACGCAGCACCGGATCTGTCACTGGCCAGGCCAGTTCAACCCGGCGCATCATGTTGCGGTTCATCCAGTCTGCGCTGGAAAGATAGAGCTCTTCCGCGCCATTGCGACGGAAATAGAAAACGCGAGAATGTTCCAGGAAGCGCCCGATGACGGAGCGAACATGAATGTTGTCTGTCAATCCCGGCAGTTGCGCCGGCAGCATGCAGGCGCCGCGAACGATCAGGTCTATCTTGACACCCATCTGACCAGCCCGGATCAAGGTGTGAATGATCTTTTCGTCGGTCAAGGCGTTCATTTTTGCAACGATTCTGGCGTCTCCTCCGCTTGCCACCACTTGCGCCAGATCGTTGATTTTTTCGACCAGTTTGGAATGCAGGTAAAAAGGTGCCAGCAGGACCCGGTTCAGCTTCGGCAATCGGCTGTGACTGGCCAAGTGGACAAAAATATTTTCGACATCACTCGTCAGCAGCGGGTCGGCAGTGATGTGACTCCAGTCTGTGTACAGGCGCGCGGTTCGCGGGTTGTAATTGCCGGTGGACAGGTGCGCGTAACGTTTGAGCTGCTTGCCCTCACGTCGCGTGATGAGCATCATTTTGGCGTGCGTCTTCAATCCAACCACACCATACAGGACTTGTGCGCCGATGGACTCCAGCATTTCGGACCAGTTGATATTGGCCTCTTCGTCAAAACGGGCCTTCAACTCCACGACAACCGTCACTTCCTTGCCACGCCGTACCGCCTCGCGCAGCAGGTCCATCAATTCGGAATCACTGCCGGTGCGGTAAATGGTCTGCTTGATGGCCAACACTTGCGGGTCATTGACCGCTTCGCGCAGGAAGCCGAGCACGGCATCAAAACTCTCGAACGGCTGATGCAGCACGACATCCCCCGCTTTGAGCCTTTCAAAGAACGAGGCTCCGGGGGAAAGTTGGATCGGGTAGCTCGCCTGGTAGGTTGGAAAGCAGAGCTTGGGCGCGTCCACCAGGTCGATCAGTTGTGTCAAACGCACCAGATTGACAGGCCCCGGTACCCGGTACAAGGCTCCTTCCGGCAATTCAAACTGCTTGAGCAGAAAATCTGAAAGATGGGCTGAACAACCGGCAGACACTTCCAGACGCACTGCCTGACCGTAGTGCCGATGCTGCAGCCCGTGGCGCAAAGCGGTTCGCAGATTTTTGACATCCTCCTCATCGACCGCCAGGTCGGAGTGACGCGTCACACGGAATTGTGAAAACTGCCCGACATCGCGACCCGGAAACAACTCTGCCAGGCTGCCACGAATCACGCTCGAAAGCGATACAAAATAGTTGCGATGACCGGAGACTTTGTCAGGCATGCGAATCATGCGCGGCAAAACCCGGGGTACCTTGACGATGGCAATCTCGTTTTCACGCCCGAAGGCATCACGCCCACCCAGGCGCACGATGAAATTGAGCGATTTGTTGGCGACTTCAGGAAAGGGATGCGATGGGTCCAGCCCCACTGGCAGCAACAAGGGTTTCACTTCGCGCTCAAAATACTGCCTGACCCAGCGCCGCTGGGCTGCGTTGCGTTCTCCGTGCGAGACAATTTTGACACCTTGTGCTTCCAGCGCCGGCATCAAGTCGTCGTTGTACAGCGCGTACTGGCGCATCACCAGTGCATGCGCGGTTTGCGACAGTCGATTGAACGAAGCGACCGAAAACAGACCTTTGTCGTCCTTGCGTTGGCAAGCCACCAGGTGCGGCTCGGCACGGACTTCAAAAAATTCGTCCAGATTGGAAGACACGATGCACAGGTAGCGCAGCCGTTCCAGCAAGGGTACGTCCTTGCGGTGCGCCCAGTCGAAGACGCGCTCGTTGAACGCCAGGATGCTCTGATCGCGGTCCAGTAACGCCACATCAGAAGAAGCTGCAGCCATTTTCGACTTGCCAGAGAATGAAGGCATACCGTGTTGCGTCTGGTTATTTCAATTACGTGACGGATT
>CAZZLB010000653.1:0-1984 GCA_964654655.1 uncultured Rhodoferax sp.
CGAAACCAGCCTCACCTTTGGGCCGGAAAATCACCAGCGTGCCTTCCTTGGGAAAATAGCCAATCAGGTCCATCAGATTGGGTGCGTGCGCTACCAACACCCGGTTGCCGCCGGGCGCCGTTGGCGCTGACAGCAGGCTGCGGGTGTTGGCGAGGATGGGTGCCTTCTGTGTGTCGGTCAGATTGGCGGTGTACATCAGCAAGTTGTCAATCGTGACCGGTTTGCCCGGAAAAGCGGCTGCAGTGGTGTCCTTGACCCGGCACAGCGGACTGATACGGATCTCGCCGACGGGCAGCTGCGCTTTTCTGATCGCCTCGCCCACACGTTTGGCCAACTGACGACCTTCCTCGGTCAATGGGCGCTGTGTGCTGCAGTCGTTCAGGTCTACGCCAGGCATGCGGTCGGTGCGGCTGTTGTCGGTGTAGCCGTGACGCAGGTAGAGAACAAAACCGCCGCTGCGGAGCCGGGCCAACAACTCGGCGCTGGCAGGAATTTCGGCAAACTTCTCGGCAACCGGGGGGGCGGCGAGGCTTGCAGCACCGCGCGCCATGGGCGAAACCGCCATGGCAGCAAGGGCAAACAGCATGGAAAGAGATAAAAAGCGTCGCTCCATGGAGGTGCCTCGTCGGATTGAACGTGACTCAGGGTGTCTCGGGAACCGGGTCCGCAAATCTTTCTGCGATTTCGGCGAATCGCTGGTGGCAGGCCAGGAAGGCATTCACCACTTCGGGGTCGAAATGCGTGCCTTTTCCCTCCTCAATAATCTGTGTCGCCTTCTCCAGCGGAATCGGGGCCTTGTAGACACGCCGGCAGGTCAGCGCATCAAACACATCGGCCAGCGCCATCAGCCGGGCCGAAGCCGGAATGGCGTCGCCGGCAAGTCCCCGGGGGTAGCCACTGCCATCCCACTTCTCATGATGGCAAAGCGAGATTTCGTTGGCAACCTGCATGAAGGCAAATGCACCCACTGCCTGCTCGGCCGCGTTGTCATCGGCACCGGCGAGCGCCTGCTCCATGGCCTTGCTGATGGCGTGCGCACCAATCTCGGCGTGTGTCTTCATGATTTCAAACTCTTCGATCGTCAGCTTGCCCGGCTTGAGCAGGATGGCGTCCGGAATGCCGACTTTGCCGATGTCGTGCAAGGGAGCAGCCTTCACCACCATCCCAAGGCGGTTGCCCGCGAGTGCTTCCTTGAAGCGCTCATGGTTCATCAGGTGGCGGGCCAGCAGCTCCACATAGAACTGGGTGCGCACAATGTGGTGCCCGGTTTCGTTGTCACGCGCCTCAGCCAGACAGGCCAGAGCCCGTACGTTGAGATCCTGGATCAGGATGTTCTCATGCATGCGATGCGCGACTTCGCGCTCCAGCCAGTCGTTTTCATTGGCCAGTCGATCACGCGCTTGCTTGAGTTCAAGCTGGGTGCGTACCCTGGCCAGAACGATGGCCGGGTTGAAGGGCTTGGTGATGTAGTCCACCGCGCCCAGTTCCAGCCCCAGTTGCTCGTCTTCGGTGGCTGTCATGGCGGTGATGAAGATGACCGGCATGTTGCGCGTGGACTCATCGGCGCGCAGGCGTCGCAAGACCTCGTGGCCGTCCATCTCGGGCATCATCACGTCAAGCAGGATGATGTCGGGGCGTGGGTCGGTGCTGGCCACCCGCAAAGCGCGTTCACCCGAGTTGACAGCACGTATCTGGTAATGCGGCTTGAGCAGTTCTCCGAGCACCGTCAGGTTCTGCGGCGTGTCATCGACGATCAGGATGGTCTGAGCCGGTGCGCTGGCTGAGTGGGAAGTGTGCGAGTGGCTTGTTGACATGACCTAACTCCCGGACTCAATCAATGAATCCTTCTCCCCTCATTCTAGGCCTGCGCTCGCAGACCAGAGAATCGGTCAGCTCACTGCAATGGCCGCGCCGCTGGCGTCGAACACACCTTCAAACAGCACCGAGCTCAGATAGCGCTCGCCTGAATCGGGCAGGATCACCA
>CAZZLB010000654.1:0-1977 GCA_964654655.1 uncultured Rhodoferax sp.
TGCCGCAGAACGTCAACTTCGCCGTCAAGAGCGCCTACGCCCTCGCGCTGCTGGAGTCCCAGCCCGCCATCATCGCCAAGCTCAAGCACCCGCAAACGTCGAAGCGCAAGTTCGCCGACGCTGTCAAGACCGCCACCGACGCCGCCGCGCTCGTCTTCGCGGATTGAGTTGTTGCCCGCGCCACAGTAATAACCTGAAACTGGTGCTTGCATCGCTCGCGCCGATTTCATACAACGCGGCTGTCGCAAGCAAGGAATCGGCGGGTGAGTGTGACATGAGCGGGCGGCAGAAAACCGAGATCGTAGAATCGAGTTGCGGGATCAGCGTTGACGCCATGATTCTGCCTTCGCCTCGCATTCCGCATTCTAATATAGTTGCGCGGAGCACATTTTCCCCGGAAGTCAATCCGCCTCCCGCCCGCATTACCGGGGTCTTCCTTCCGGATTTCCGTATGGGCAGGAAGATTTCAGGGCAAACAAATTTTCCGGGAATGTTCTTCCCCACAAATCGTCCTGCTCTCCCTCCGTGTCATCCGTGTCATCCGTGGTTCGCCTTTTGCGTTTCCCATTTCCTTTTATCCAACTGCCAACTGCCAACTTCAAATCGTCACACACCTCACTACAACACGCTCACAACAACCCTGGAGAATCATGAACAAATATACCTATTATGTCCGTCCGTTGTTCCGCAGTTACATTGATTTGGCCTTGCCGCTAGTCGTGCTCGCCGGTGCGACAATTCAATCTACTCTGGCTGAAACAGGCACCACCAACATCGTCGATGGCATTACCACCAATTACGCCAGCAGCTACAGCGTCGGCTTGATTGGGCCGCTCAACGCGCTGATCGTCACCAACGCCGGTATCGTCACAGTGACCGGTGCTGGCACGATTGGCCTGAACACCAGTGCATCCAACAACAATGCTTGGATTACAGGTTCTGGTTCTCTGTGGAGCAACAGCGCCAATCTCTACGTTGGCTACGACGGTTCCGGCAACAGCTTGAGCATCGCCAACAGCGGGAAAGTCTTGAACATATACTCCGGCATGATTGGCCGCAGCAGTTCCTCTAGCAACAACGCGGTGATTGTCACTGGCACTGGCTCTCTTTGGACTAACAGCAACTCGCTTGATGTGGGTTGGGCCGGTTCCGGCAACAGCCTGACCATCACCAACGGCGGCATAGTAATCAACGACGTTGTCGGTTACATCGGCAATCATGGCTCATCCAGCAACAACAGCGTGACGATCACAGATACCGGCTCACTCTGGAACAACAGAGGCTCGCTTTATGTAGGTAATACTGGCTCGTATAACAGTCTGACGGTCTCCAGCGGTGGATTTGTCTCCAACGCCAGTGCCTACATAGGCAACGCCAGCGCCGCAAATAACAATTCGGTTCTTGTCACAGGCAGCGGCTCTGTTTGGAGTAACAGTAGCAGTTTATATATAGGCAACTCTGGCTCTGGTAACAGATTGACAATCACCAATGGCGGGCACGTCTTCAACACGGTCGCCGAGATCGGCGATAGTGCCAGCGCGCACAACAACACGGTGCTGGTCAGCGGTGCCGGCTCTCTCTGGACCAACAGTAACCTTCTCTACGTGGGCCTTTTCAGCTCCAGCAATCAACTGACCATCACCGACGGCGGCCGGGTCTTCAGCCAGGGCGCCAACATCGGCAACAACGCCAGTGCCATCGGCAACGCGGTGTTGGTCAGTGGCGTCGGTTCTCTCTGGACCAACAGCACCAACCCTCTCTACGTGGGCCTTTCCGGCTCCGGCAACCAACTGACAATCACCAACGGCGGCCAGGTCTTCGACACCATCGGCTACATCGGCCACAGCTCGAGCAACAACGCCGTGCTGGTCAGTGGCACCGGCTCGCAGTGGAACAACGCCAGCAGTCTCTATGTGGGCTATTCCGCATCGAACAATCAGTTGACCGTGACCGACAACGGCACCGCTCGGGCAGCCA
>CAZZLB010000655.1:0-1976 GCA_964654655.1 uncultured Rhodoferax sp.
TCACACGGCCGACGAGCTGAAGCTGGAGGGGAGCGACAGCGGCGTTGGCCTGCCCGCAGGCGGGCAGAGCACAGACGGTTTTGGCCTGACCCAGGTGCGCGAGCGACTGGCCACGATCTATGGCACGCGTGGCAGACTGGTGTTGTCGCCGGGCACCACAACTGGCGCAACAGCGATCCTTGCTTTTCCCCTTGAGGCCTAGGTTTGCCATGACCACAAGCACCCGACCCACTGCACTGATTGCGGAAGACGAACCACTCTTGGCGGCGGCCCTGCAGGCGGAACTGGCACGGGCCTGGCCCGAGCTGAACGTGCTGGCCACGGTCGGGGATGGTGCCTCAGCGGTGACACAAGCCTTGCGACTGCAACCCGATGTGCTTTTCTTCGACATCCGCATGCCTGGTCTGAGCGGGCTGGACGCGGCCGCCGAACTGGCCGACCGCTGGAACACCGGTGCCGACCAGGCCACCCCCTTTCCGGCGCTGGTTTTTGTGACAGCCTACGACCAGTACGCGATGGCCGCCTTCGAGGCGCAGGCGATGGATTACCTGCTCAAGCCAGTACAGGCAGCGCGTTTGCGCAAGACCGTTTCCAAGCTGCAGCAAATCCTGGCGAACCGCGCCCAGGCGGCCTTCAATTTCGAAACAACCCTGGGTCAGCTGCGCGGCCTTCTGGGCGCGACTGCTGTGAGCGAGCCACTCAAAGTAATCCAGGCCAGCGTTGGAACGACGATACGCATGGTGCCCATCACGGACGTGGTCTATTTTGAAGCGGCAGACAAGTACGTGCGCGTTCTCACCTCCAGCCACGAGTACCTGATACGCACGCCGCTGAAAGAACTGCTGCCGCAGCTTGATGCCACGCTGTTCTGGCAGATCCACCGTGGCACCGTCGTCAATTCAGGCTGCATCGAGACCGTGACGCGCGACGAGACCGGCAAGCTCGGTGTGTCGCTGCGTGGCCGCGCGGAAAAGCTGCCGGTAAGCCGGCTCTACGTCCACCTGTTCAAGGCGATGTAATTCAGGCTTTCGGGTAGCCTGGCATGTCGAAGCCGGCAGCGGCCAGCGTCTTGAGCAAGTCGGTAGCAGCGTTGTCGCCCAACGCGCACAGCGGCGGGCGCACAGTGGCCCAGGACGCATCATGCGAGAACTCGGCCACCGCGCGCTTCATGGCCGGAATCATGGGCACAGACTGGAAGATGGTGCGAACCACATCGGCCTTGGCCTGCAGCGCGGCGCCTTCCGGTCTGTTCCAGGCTTCAAACACAGCGTGGATGCCGGCCGGGTTCATGTTCACCGTCGCGCTGATGCACCCGGCAGCCCCCAGCGGCAGCGCTTTGGACAGCAAGGACTCGCTGGCCGGGAAGACGTCAAAACCGTCGTTGGCAAAGTTCTCGATCATGGCCAGGGTGTTGTCCCAGTTGCCCGACGAATCCTTGGCGCCGACCACGGTATCGGGATAGCGCTTGCGCAGCATGGCAATCAGATTCATCGTGATCGGAACCTGCGTCACCTGGGGGATGTGGTACAGATAAACCTTGAGTCGCGCATCGCCAACCCGCTCTATCACTTCGGAGTAGTACGCATAGAGCCCCGCTTCAGAAACACCCTTGTAGAAAAAAGGCGGCAGCATCAGCGCACCCGAGGCGCCGTTTTGCACTGCATGCCGGGTCAATGTGGTGGCATCGGTGACGGAGCAGCCGCCCGTGCCCGGCATCAGGCGTGCGGCTGGAATGCCAGCCTCCAGAATCGCATCGGTCAAGGCCAGGCGCTCCGCCACGGCGAGTGAGGCCGCTTCCGAATTGGTACCAAAAATGGCCAGCCCGGCCTTGTTGTCAATCAGCCAGCGGCAATGCGCCACAAAGCGCTTCACATCGGGCTCCAGAGAAGCCTTGAACGGTGTCAGCACCGGGGCAAAAACGCCGCGCAAGCGAGTCGTCATGCTTGTTTACCTCAGAGTTGTAAAACAGGGGACGC
>CAZZLB010000656.1:0-1969 GCA_964654655.1 uncultured Rhodoferax sp.
GACAGGTCCTTGCCCACCAGAAAATTCGGCTGCAGGATCACCCCCTGATGCGCCACCGAGGGCGCCGCTGCCTGTGCGGCTTCGATCAGTTTGGGCAATTCCGCTTCGCCCTGTTCCTGCCACCATTTGGCGAGCGAACCGACACTGCCAGCGGCAGGGCGAGGGCGTGAAGAAGACGATAGAAGATACGGGTGCTCACTGCATGGCCTTCAAGTCATTCAGAAGAAGAAAAAGATGCAGAGGATCGGTCGCACTGGGCTCGAACTCCCATTGGAGATACCAGTTCCGGGCCGATTCATCCTTGGCATGAACCAGCAGCGCGCGAATTCCGACGATGTCAGCGGCCTGGGCCGTGCGCTTCAGGGCATCCTTGAGCAAAGCCTTTCCAAGTCCAGCGCCTTGATGTCTGGAATCGACCGCAAGCCTCGCCAGAATCATGACGGGTACGGGATGCCGGGCGAGGCCTTTGACAACGCGAGCAGAGGCAGCGCCGGGCTCGACACTTCCAACCGCCAAGGAATAAAAGCCTGCCACCGCGCCTGCATGGCAACAAACATAGGTCTGTGCGCTATTGGCCCGCTGGCTTGTCAAAGCAAATCGCTGCAAGAACTGGTTGAGTGCCACTTGCCCGCAATCAAAAAGCTCGATCGCATCTGTCGTTGCCAGTTTGCGGACCGGCTCGTAGTTCGGGGAAGTCACCCGAGCAAGCCCTTCTCACTGAGCAACTTCTTGAGCCTGGGTTTGGCGGCAACGGGTCGGTCCAGAGCGGCTTGGAACTCACTCCATTTCTTGGGCGTCAACTTGAACCGCAAGCGCTCCGCAAGCGTCTGGTTGGCCGCAACAATACCTGCATCCAACAAGAACTCGCTCACATTTTTGTGAGCCGCCTGCGCAGCTTCCTGCAGCAATTGCTTGACAGGCGTGCTGGCACGCACGTCGATTCGTTCGGATTTGGTCCGGATGGCAGCAGTCATTGTCAGGGTTCTTTCTTGTCCAGTGGCGCGATCATAGCGTCCGGACATTGTACTGACAAGACTTTGGTTCAAGAATTCTACGAAGAGCGATTTGTCTACATCCGGTCGATGACGGGGACATGCCCACAGGAAGCTCGTGGTTGCGGTGACCGCGCCGCATCTGGGGCTGTTAGTGTCATCAGCAGAGCCATTCCAAGCGGCCAGTCCCCGTGCCCGGATTGTGTGTTGATGTGTCCAGCGTTCTGAAGGCGAACAAACTCGCTGCCCCAGGCACGCGCATAGGCGCCTGCGAGTCGAACCGAACAATAAGGGTCGTTGGTGCTCGCTACGAGAATGCTTGGATAGCGAAGCGGAGCATACGGTACAGGCGCGAAGTCGACCAGGACACTGCGACGTTCCGGGTCGGCAGGCGCCACCATCAAGGCACCCTGAATGCGCTCACTGGCCTCAGCTGGCAAGTGCGCTGTGGCAATGCAGCCCAGGCTGTGGGCGGCAACAACGACCGGCACTTCCTGGTCCAGGATCAATTTGGCAATCGCAGCCACCCAGGCACTGCGCGATGGCGAGACCCAGTCCTCCTGCTGCACCCGCAGTGCGCCGGGCAAGTGCTCGGCCCAGAGGCTTTGCCAGTGGCCGGGGCCTGAGTCAGCCCAGCCAGGAACAATGATGATGGGGGTCATCGAAGTGGAAGTTGGCTTGTCTTTGATTCAGCGCTGCCTTGCCGCCAAGCCTCGCACCACCGAGACCAGCCGGTCCACTTCCTCGCAGGTGTTGTAGAACGCCAGCGAAGGCCGCACCGTGGCTTCCAGCCCCATGCGGCGCAGGATCGGTTGCGCGCAGTGGTGGCCGGTGCGTACCGCAATGCCTTCCTCGTTCAGGGCCTTGCCGACTTCTTCCGTGCTGTAGCCATCGAGCACAAAAGACAGCACACTGGCCTTGTCCGCTGCCGTGCCCACCAGCCGCACGCCGGGAACGGCCTGCAGATGGTGCGTGGC
>CAZZLB010000657.1:0-1966 GCA_964654655.1 uncultured Rhodoferax sp.
GACCACCAGTACCACCAGCACCTCCAGCACCACCACCAGCATAAATGGTTCCTTGCCTCCCAGATGAAGAAAGTCTGGCACGACGAGCGCCGGGAGAAAGAACGGGCTATTCGGGAGCGTGAAGAGGCTATTCGCGTTGCCCAGACCCGTGACCAAGAGGTGCGGCAACTTCGCCAGCGCATCGGCAATAACGAGCAAGCCTTTATTAAGGAGGCTGAAAAGTCGGCTACTACCGACCTAAACATCGCTAAAGAACGCATGAAACAGGCGTTTGAGACCGGCGATGCCGATAAGATTACTGAGGCTCAGGAAGCCCTAACCGACGCTAAACTTAAACTTCAGAACATTGCTCGGGTAAAGCCCTCTTTACAAGAGCAGCAAGAAAGGTTAGAAACCCCTCAACAGACACAGGCACCGCAGCCGTCTCAGTCACAGCCCGACCCAAAAGCCGAGGCATGGCGAGACAAAAATACATGGTTCGGTGTAGACGAGGAAATGACCGCCCTCGCACTTGGTCTGCACGAAAAATTGGTCCGGTCTGGTGTAGATCCTCGTACTGACGAGTATTACCGCCGAGTCGATGAGACTATGAGGAAGCGATTCCCTGAAGCGTTTGATGACGCGGAAGAGGAAGAACAACCTCAAACGAAGCAGGCCCAAAAACCTGCTCGCACTAAGCCAGCCAATGTGGTGGCTCCAGTTACGCGGGGAACCGCGCCGCGTCAGGTCCGCCTGACACCGACTCAAGTTGCTATAGCCAAGCGATTGGGACTTAGCAATGAACAGTACGCACGTGAACTTATGAAACTGGAGAACGACAATGGCTGAGAACAGACTCGCACGAGAACTCGAAAATCGAGAGTCCGCGCAACGTAAAACTACGTGGACCCCTCCTCAAACGCTTCCGGAACCGGATCCGCAAGAGGGTTGGGTATTCCGCTGGATTCGGACCAGTATTATGGGTCAAGCAGACCCCTCTAATACGTCTGCAAAATTCCGGGAAGGTTGGGAGCCTGTGAAGGCCGAAGACCAACCCAAACTGATGATGCAAGCCGATCCCAACTCCCGCTTTAAGGGAAACATTGAGATTGGTGGGTTGTTGCTCTGCAAGGCTCCTGCGGAATTGATGAAGCAACGTGATGACTACTACACGATGCAAGCCAAATCCCAGTTGAGTTCTGTGGATAACAACTTTATGAGGCTGAACGATGAGCGTATGCCCCTCTTCAATGAGAAGAGAACGACGGTCTCGTTTGGCAAGGGCAAATAACTTTTTTGGAGTAACAAATGGCATATCCTACTGTCTCGGCCCCTTACGGGCTTCGACCGATCAATTTGATCGGTGGGCAGGTGTTTGCCGGTTCGACTCGTCAACGTCGCATTGCTTCCGGTGCTAGCAGCATCGGTTTCGGTGACCCGTTGCAGTTCGACACGGACGGCACCGTTAAAGTTACGACCTCGACGACGACTGCTCCGACCGGCGGCTTTGCTGGCGTGTTCTTGGGCTGCACGTTCGTCTCCTCTGTGACGGGTCAGCCGACCTACTCGCAGGCTTGGATTTCGGGTACTTCGGTCAAGTCCGGTACGTTCATTACGGCGTACGTGGCTGACGATCCGGATACCCTGTTCAAGGTTGTGGGCGTTGAGTCGGGCACCGTGGTTTCGTCCACGAGTGGCTTCCAGTACACCGACATTGGTAACAACGTCGCGCTGGTTGCTAACACGCTGAACACGACGAGCAACGATTCCCAGCAGGGCGTTCTTGTCAGTTCGGCTGCGACGACTCGTTCGTTGCCGATGCGTATCATTGATGTGGTTCAAGACACGGCGTTTGTTTACAGCAGCACTACCTACTACCCCGAAGTGATTGTTAAGTTCAATGCTCCGTACATTACGGACACTTCGTTGCTTGTTGGTGGTCACGCTTACAACAACCCGCTCGGAACCTAATAGGGGAGTTCTAAGA
>CAZZLB010000658.1:0-1950 GCA_964654655.1 uncultured Rhodoferax sp.
ACGCCATGGTTGGAGAACGGCTGAAGGTACCCGATCAGGCCTTGCGGGAAGGCTGGGGTCAACTCGCGATTGAACTGGAGCGCGGGACCGAACTCGGTGCAGTGGCGGCAGCCATCCTTCTTGAGTACTACCTTCAAGGATCGATCATTGCAAGGCGATAACAACCTCGCTGAGCTCGACTATTACAAACTGTGTATCCGGAGTTAATGTCATGCGTTATTTCAAGACCAAAGTATGCCTGGCGGCCGCAATTTCTTGTTTCAGTACGCAATGGGCACAAGCGTGCGATTGGTACGACGTTGTTTGTGAAATACGAAAGGAAGTGGTCGATCCAATCCAGGAAAAAGCCAAGGAAGCCGCGCGCACGGCCACTAACGTCGTCAACAACGCAGCGCATGGAGACTTTGACGCGGTCGCCAACGACATCATTGCCCAAGCGGGTGACGTGCTACCTTTCAGAGATGCACTACTTGGAAAAATCAATGAAGTCGCGCCCAGCCAGGTGGCGGGATTTGTGCAACGGGCTACGGACATCGCACGAGAGGTTGACAGCCAGAGCAATCAGTTGAGGGCGCAGACTTACAAGAACCTCTACAACACCTACAAGAGCGACGCCCTTGCCGTGTTCAAGCGACTGCAGGATGGCAACTTCGATTTTCGGGAGTACTTCCGCTACTCCTTGTGGTATTCCGTGGCGACAGCTGATTGGAGCAACCCGGATGCAATGAAAGCATCGGCAATGCGCATCGCGCTGGACCAATATGCTGCGTACTCCTGGTACAGCGCCCATACGGTCAAGGGTGCGGCCATAGGCACCGTTCGGGGCAAAGTCGGACTGACCGATGCGGCCATCGTGCAAGGTGTCAAAGATCTTTCCGATGAAGAAAAGCGAAACAGCGGGGCCGGTGCCCTGAGTGCACTAGTGATCACGGAATTCATGCGGATCGCCAAAGAAACCCAGGTGGCCAGCCGCGGCGGTTCGATGCCTTTGCTGCTGCGCATTACCACCAGTCGCTGCGATCGCGACTACAGCAATTTCTGTGATGCAAAGCTGGCACCCATCACGACCACGTATTCATATGCCGATCCCATCTATACGGACGAGAATGGCTGGCTCCTCTTGGATCACGGACTTGAACCTGGGTTTGGTGCGAACATCTACCTTGATTTCGCAAACAAGAACACCAGTTGCTCAGCTCATGTCGGACCCGACATCGCTTCTGGTGCAACTCTTAACCTGCCGTGTTCGCTTGAAATTAAATTCCCGTGTCCGGCCAAAGGCACGTATTCGTACGGGCAACTTCTTGAGGGTGGGTGGCGAATCTGGATTCAAGGTGCTCAATCGGCCGTGGGTGAGTTCTATCCGGATGACAGCGAACGAGGCTTTCGCGATGAAACCGAATTGAGTTGTACTTCTCGCAAGGGTAGTCTGATGACGGCGACCAAGACTATCAGAGGCTCCTGGAGATGTACGGGTGGGGGGGTGTTTTATCGTAGTACTTACCACACACCCGCACCCGTTCGGTGCACCAAGATGTGATTACAGAGATTCCCTGCAGGACGCTGGGTGTACTGCGCTGGCAGATCAGCGCAGATAGGCCAGCATTCCCAGCGCAGCGCGCCGACCGCTGGACAGGCAGGCAGTAAGCAGATAGCCGCTGGCGTGCGGCTCTGGCGTCCACTGCCTGTCAATTCCCACCAGCCCATGTGAAAGGCAGGGTACTCACCCTGCCACTGCGGTCGATGCGGAATACTCCGGCTTCGCCGCGCGCGAATGTCGGCATCCGGCTGCCGTCGGGAAAGAATACGCCTGAAGGACCTGCGTGGTTGGCGAGCACTACTGGCGCGCGCGCCACCTGGCTCTGGAAGGCGGCGGCGTGCATTGCGTAGCGGCTAAGCGCGGGGTGTCCGAACGCGCTGGTATCGGCTGCGACCACCACCAGTGCCGGG
>CAZZLB010000659.1:0-1950 GCA_964654655.1 uncultured Rhodoferax sp.
ATGCTGGCTTCGGTCAAGGTTGTGCATTCACACAACCGGCCCGCTTTTTATTATTTGAAGCGTTCCTATGTTGACGTTATTTTTTTGGTCGGCATGTTTGATGACTTCTTGATCCCTGCGCTGGAATCCGTTCAGGGTCTGGTGCTTGGCATTGTTTCCTGCGCCAGACATGTGTCAAATTTGCTTCCTGCGCTCAGCACGAAGCAGCCGGGGTTGGCACTCAGCCAGGCACTTTCCGACTGGATTGTGCTTTGTCGGCAGCATTGTGCCGAGTTGCAGACACAGGGTTCCTGCGCTCTCGGCGACGACCGCCTGGATCGGTATGTCAAAACGCTGAGTGACCGTTTGCAGTCAGGCGCCATCGATGGTCTGGCGCGGAGTGAAGCGCAGCGCTTTGCCGACAGCTTTTTTGCGCGACTAGCGCATTTCAACGCATTTGCTGCTGAGGTTTACAGCACACAGGACGCGCTGTTACAGGATGGCTTGCAAGAAGCAGTACGCAAGACTTTCGCTGCGACGGCCGGTTCGGCTCTGGGTTTCATGTACATGTACCGATTGCGCTCGGCGGGACCCGATCAAGCCCTGGTCGAGGCTATCAACAACGAACTCAGGGCGGGTGTTTGATGCGTATTCTGATCATTTTGCATCAGTTCTATCCAGAGTTTTCGGGCGGGACGGAACGGGTTGCGTTGAATCTGGCGCGGTCAGCACAACGAGCCGGACATTACGTGCGAATCCTCGCTTGCGCAGTGGCGCCCGATGCATCAGGGATATCTTGCAGCGCACACTTGGCAGGTGCGCACGAGTCGGTTTACCAAGGCATCCCTGTAACACAGCTGCCGCGGGCGTTGCTGCCAGCGTCAGCAGATTTCAGTCTTGAGATCGAACCATCCTTGATTGAGCCGATTGTGGTCTGGATGAGGCACGAACGTTTTGAACTTGCGCATGTCATGCATACGATGCGTATGAGTACAGCCGTGCTGGCGGCGCAGCGCTGTAGCTTGCCCTTGATTCTGACTTTGACCGATTTCTTTTTGGCCTGCCCGCGCATCAACCTGGTGAATCTGGACAATCAGATTTGTGATGGGCCTCAAATGGGGAAAAAGTGCGGCGAACATTGCCTGACCGCGCCATGGACCGTTGACACCCTGGCGAATCGATACCAGCATGCGGCAGAATTGCTGGCCTCGGCCAGTGTGCGAGTGGCCCCCTCAGAATTTGTGGCCAATCGCTTTCGGGCTGCGTTTCCGGCGCTCGATTGCAGAGTCGTACCGCATGGCATCGACTTGTTGGCATTGGCTAGCCGGAAGGCGATAGAGGGCCGACAACTTGAAACGGAACGCAAGGTCAGGCTGGTTTATGTAGGCGGAATCATTCCACAAAAAGGCCTTGATTTATTGTTGCGCGCATTGGCACTGGTGAAGGCATCCAACATTGAATTGAAAATAGTTGGCGGCTTTCACGGCGCAGCTGCCTATCATTCACAGGTGTTGGCGCTTGGCAAAGCTGATGCACGGGTTGAGTTTCTGGGTCATTTGGAGCCTTGCAAGGTATTCGACGCAATCGAGCAGGCGGATCTGCTTTGCCTGCCCTCACGCGTTCCTGAAACTTTTTCTTTGGCGCTGCATGAAGCGGCAGCCCTGGGAGTGCCGGCCCTGGTGTCCAACCTGGGAGCACCAGGTGAACAAGTGTCACAAAATGGTGCTGGACTGGCCCTTGCTTGTGACAATGTCAAGGCCTGGGCCACAGCGATTCGCTCGGTTGCTGCGGACCCGGAACAAATCAAAAACTGGCAAACCCGATTGCCGCTGCCGGTGCGGGTGGAAGAGGAGGCTTTTTATTACGACTCACTCTACAGGACATCGTTGCGCCCATCTTGATCGAGTCCGGTGTGCCTCACAATCTCTTCAGGATGACCGCTGCCACAAGCCCCAGATTGCCAAGCCAGGT
>CAZZLB010000660.1:0-1944 GCA_964654655.1 uncultured Rhodoferax sp.
GTGGCAATCCATGATATTTCTTTCAAACTCCAAGATAAGCCCGTCGCAGGGTGTCGCTGGCCAGCAACTCCGCGCCCGATCCGGAAAAGCGCAATGCGCCGTTTTCCAGCACGTAGGCGCGCTGCGCGACTTCAAGTGACTGACCCACGTTCTGCTCCACCAGCAGCACCGCCAGCCCCTGTGAGTTGAGTTGAGAGATCAGCGTGAACATCTCCTCCACCAGCAGGGGCGAAAGGCCGAGCGAAGGTTCATCCAGAATCAGCAGGCGCGGTTCGGACATCAGGCCGCGCCCGATGGCCAGCATCTGCTGCTCGCCGCCGCTCATGGTGCCGGCCAGCTGCGTGGCACGCTCCTTCAGGCGCGGAAAAATGGAATACACGCGTTCCAGATTCTGGACACGGCGTTCGCGTGCCCGTGTGAAGGATCCCAGCTCCAGGTTCTCCAGCGCCGACAGGTTGGGGAAGATCTTGCGTCCTTCGGGTACCTGAATCAAGCCGGCCTTGACTACGTCCCGGTAATGCGCGCCGCTGATGTCCTGGCCGTCAAAGTGCACGCTACCGGCCCAGGCCGGGTAGATGCCGCACAGCACGTTGTTCAGGGTTGACTTGCCTGCGCCGTTGCTTCCGAGCAGGGCCACAATCTCGCCCTCGTTGACATGCAGGTCCACGCCGCGCAGCACTTCAACCGCGCCGTAACCACCGCGCAGACCCCGGATGTCGAGCAGGGCCGTCATGTTGTTGCTGCTCCACTGGCGCTGGCCAGCTGGCGCAGCTTGGCGGCCGTGCCATGACCCAGATAAGCTTCAATGACGGCAGCGTTCGAGGTCACCTGCGCCGGCGAGCCCTGCGCGATCAACTGGCCCTGCGCCAGCACCCAGACGTGCTCGGCCAGGTTCATCACGGCCTGCATCACATGTTCGATCATCAGCACGGTCACGCCCGACTGCGCGATGCCGCGCACCACCGGAATCATCTCGCCGATTTCCTGCGGATTCAGACCCGCCAGTACTTCATCGAGCAGCAAGAGCTTGGGCTGCGTCGCCAGCGCGCGCGCCAGTTCGAGCCGCTTGCGCCCCGACACCGTCAAGTCGGCCGCCGGCTTGTCGAGTTGCGAGCCCAGTCCAACACGTTCGGCCACACTCTGCGCAGCCTCCAGTGCCGCCACGCGCCGGGGCTCGCGCAGATGGGCGCCGACGGCAATGTTTTCACGCACCGTCTGCGCCGCAAAAGGTTGCACGATCTGGAACGTTCTCGCCATGCCGGCGCGCGCGTTGGCATCTGGTGCCTGGCCGGTGATGTCGCGGCCGTCAAATTCAATGCGCCCGGCGTCCGGCAAATGGAAACCCGACATCAGCGAAAACAGCGTGGTCTTGCCGGCGCCGTTGGGACCGATCAATGCCGTCAGACTGCCTGGCGCCACCGCCAGACTGACGTCGTTGACCGCCTTCAGGCCGCCGAAACTCCTGGACACGTGACGCACCGTCAACAGGCTTGCGCTCATGATGCCTTGCCCTTCCAGAGCGCACGCAGGCTTTTGCCGGCGCCGCTCAGGCCGCGCGGCGCGAACATGATCATCAGCACCAGCACCGTGCCGTAAATCACCATGTTGATGCCGGGCAACTGGCCAAACAGATTGCGTGTGATGTCAGCCAGGGCGTGCAGTGCCAGCGCGCCCAGCACCGGTCCCCAGAGCGTGCCCATGCCGCCCACAATGGCGCCCACCAGGGCTTCCACCGAGGTGTGTGAGCCGTAGGCAATGCCGGGGTCCAGGTACTGGAACACCTGCACGTAAAAAGCACCTCCTGCACCCATGAATGCGCCGGACAGGGCAATCGCGCCGAGCTTGATGCGAAACGGATTGACGCCGCTGGCGCGCGCCGCGTCCTCGTTGTCGCGCACCGCCTGCAGATAGGCGCCAAAGCGCGAATGCTGGAGCCAGCAGCTG